>DASSJF010000069.1 GCA_035691305.1 bacterium | reverse complement strand
GGACGCGCGGACGCCGGCGGGGCCGGATATCGAGGCCATACTCCGAGCCGCGACCGACGTGGACGGCATTACGGTAGCGGGCGTCGCCGTCCCGGACGCCGATCCGTCGACGCTCCGCGCGCTGGGCGATCGGATGCGAGGACGGTTGGACTCAGCGGTCCTCGTGGCCGCCACGACCGGCAACGGCCGCATGGAGGTCATCGTGATGGCAACGCCCGGCGCGGTCGCCCGCGGCGCCGAAGCGCGGCGGGTGATGCAGGTGCTGAACCGGCGCCTCGGCACGCGGGGCGGCGGCCGGGCCGAACTCGCGCAGGGCGGCGGTGGCGATCCGTCGCGTCTTCCCTCGGTCCTTGCCGATATCGGCGCCGTCGTGCGGGAGGCGCTGGCCGGTTCCGCCGCCGGTCGCGGGTGAGCGCCGCGGCCGGCGGCGGACGTATTCTCGCGATCGACCTCGGCACCCGGCGCATCGGCGTCGCGCTAAGTGACCCGACCGGCACGATCGCGTTTCCCCTCGAGACGATAACCACCGCCAGTGCGGCGGGGCGCCGCGCCGCCGAGCGGGTCGCCGACCTCTGCCGGCGCCACGACGTGGCGCTCGTCGTGGTCGGATGGCCGCGCAACATGGACGGCTCGCGCGGCCCGGCGGCGAGGCTCGCGGAGGTCTTCGCCGGCCGTTTGCGGGCGGCGCTCCTCGTGCCGGTGGAGCTCTGGGACGAACGGCTGTCGACCGCGGCCGCCGACCGCACACTAATTGAAGCCGGCGTGCGGCGCGAGGAGCGGCGCCACGCGCGGGACCGGGTGGCCGCGGCCTTGATCCTTCAGGGATATCTGAACGCGCGCCGGGGCGAAGCCGGGTCTGTCAAGTCGACAGGTCTGCGTCCGCCCCCCTCTGGGCATAACGACGAGCGGTCATGATGGCCATCATTCGCCGGGTAAGGCGACAGCGGTGGACTGTGGGCGTCGCGATTGCCGCGCTTGTGGCGGCGGCGTCGCCGCCGGTTGCGGCCGTGCCGTCCGCCGCGGCCGCCGCGGAGCTCGTGCCCGGCGAATCGATCGGGCCGGCCCGTCTCGGGATGACGGTGAACGCCGCGGCTTCGGCGCTCGGGCAGTCCGTGCAGCTGGGTTCGGGCCGTTGGATGTATCCTCGATTCCGTCTCGTCCTGGACTTTGATGCCGGGGTGGCCGTCCGGATCTCGACCACCTCTGCGGAGTACCGAACGGCAGCCGGCGCAGGCGTCGGTACCGCGGCCGTCGATGCCGCTCGGCTCGTCGGTGACGTGAACTCCGTGACAACGACATCGGGTGAGAACGCCACCGTTCTGTACGCGTTCCAGGGCGTCGGGTTTGTCTTCCGCGGCGGACGCGCCGTCGAGGCGTTCGTGACGGCCGCGATACCGTTCGGTGCGCCGCAGAAGTCCGAGATCGTGCCGGTGATGCCCCCGGGACCGCCGATCCCAGTACAGACGGGTCCGCCGGCGGCCGGCGCATCTGCCGCGGTGGTGCGCGACGTCAGCGCCAACGTGCTTTCAGTCGGCGGGCTCACCGTGACCGGGACCGTGGCCAACGCCGGGCCGGCCCCCGTCGGCCCCCTGTTCGTGACGGCCAGGTTCACGCGCGCGTCGGGTGACCAAGTCGACGGCCGGACGATGATCGCGGGCCCACTCGCCCCCGGCGGCAGCGCGCCGTTTGAGCTGCAGACCGCGGCCCTGGTCGACATCGTCGTCCGCTACCAGGTCTTCCTCACGAACGCCACGGGAACGCTACTGGCCGAGACGAGGGCCGAGGCCGTCTCACCGGAGGCGTACGCGGACTTCGCACAGCGTCAAATTCACATCAAGGTCGATCTCGGCGCACCGTCTCAGATGATTGGACCGCCACGGGTGCAGGCGCTCGTCTCCGTGACCGACACCGGCGTGATTCCCGCGGCGTGGGTACAGCGGGTCACAGTGACCGTGCCGTATGTCAGCAACGGTGAGGCCGGATCGGCCACCGTGCAACTGTCGCCGGGGGAAACGGAGACCGTGGTTGTGCCGGCGAGCGCGACGCTCGGCGCGCCCCAAGTGACAGGAGTGGTGCTTCGTGGCCAGTAGGCCCGCCTCGTTCCCGCGCGCCGCGGCGCCGGCCCTCATCGCCGTGCTCGTCCTTCTGGCGTTCGCGCTGGGGACCGTGGCGCTGCGGACGGTGATGCACACCGCCGCGGACGAGGTGGCCGATCGGAGCGTGGCGCCCCGCGCGCGGATCGGAACGGACCCGGGTGCGATAGCGCCGGCCTTCAGTGCCCCGGCGTACCGCGGCGCGACAGTGTCTCTCGACCAATTTCGCGGACACCCGATCGTTCTCAACTTCTGGGCGTCGTGGTGCCCGCCGTGCCGGGCGGAGATGCCGGCGCTCGAGGCCGCGTACCTGAAGTATCGCGCCCGCGGCGTCGTGGTCCTGGGCATCGACGGGGCGACCGATACGTGGGCGGCGAGCCGGACATTCCTGGCCGCCCGCGGCGTGACCTATCCTGTCGGACGCGACGATCACGGGCAGGTGGCGGCGGCCTACCATGTGGCGGCACTGCCCACGACGTTCTTTATCAGGGCCGACGGGCGCGTCGCCGGCGTGGCCCTGACGGGTGGCTTCACGGGCCCGGACGGAACCGGGGAGCTGACGAGACAGATCGAGGCGCTGCTCCATTAGCATTCGACACCCGCGTGCGCGCGTGCGCTCGGCGGGCAGGGGGAGGACACAGATGCGACATGCGGTAAAGGCCGGCCGTATCGCGGCGATCGTCCTGATGCTAGCCCTTCCATTAGGCGCGGTGGCACAGTCCGGCGCGCAGCCGCCGGCGCCGCTGGTGGTGGTTCCCGGGCTAGGCGTCGGTCAGTGGACGGTGGACAGGCACCTCGCGGATATCGTCTTCGCGTTGGGCGACACGATCGTCGCCGACATGAGGCCCAGCGGGACAGATTTGGTGTTCCGCCCGCAGCTCGATGAAAAGTCCTGGTCGGGCCCCAGGATCTTCGTCGTCTATCCGCACACGTCCGACGTCGTCTGGGCCGTCGGCACCAGTGAGCCGGACGCTCGAACGATCGACCACGTCGGCATCGGATCGAGCGCGCAGCAGCTCACCGCCGCCTACCACGATCCGCAGATGACGCTCGAACTGGCGACCAGGAGCCGCACGCTGATCTACGACACCCTAGGAATCGCCTTCGAGTTCCAGTACGCACCGGAAAGCGGTCAGTTCAGCCCGACGGTCGGGCGGGTGGTTGTCTTCCGGCCCGGGCAAGGGAAAGCGATCTGGCGGGTGCCCTAGTATCCTCACAGGGCACTGCGGAAGATCCGCTCTCGGCTAGGGTGGAAGGTGTAGGGTGAAGGTATGATTTCGCGTAGGTCTGGGGGAGAACCTATTGACTTTAGGCTACGCTTGTGATTAACTTGCGGTGACAATTTCATAGCCTGACCGCTTTGTAGGGGCAAACCCAGAGCGATCTGGGGACGCAAAGCCACGGGACTGGCCAGCAGAAGCGCTGGCGAGTCGGCCGGGTTGCCAAAGCTGGCACCTCGACGCTCTCCGTGGCCGCGGAGAGCGTTTTTTTCTCCCCGGCCGCACACCCAGCATCGTCCATCCCCGCCGCGTGAACCAGCGCGGCCTTGGCTTCCCGGCAGACCCGGTGACGTGGCGCAAAAGGTGCCGGGGGGCCGATGGATATCACAGAACTGCTGATCCTGACACGAGAGCGCGACGCCTCTGACCTTCACCTGACCGTCGGGACTCCGCCGTCCCTTCGTATTCACGGGAAGCTCGTTCGCCTCGACTATCCGCCGCTGACCGCGACGTCGCTGCACGAAATGCTCTACGACGTGCTCACCGACGAGCACAAGGCCCGGTTCGAGGATACGCACGACCTCGACCTGTCGCTCGAACTGCAGAACGTCGGCCGCTTCCGCGTGAACGTGTTTGTGCAGCGGCTTGGCGAGGCGGCCGTGTTCCGGCTCATCCCCACTGTGATCAAGAGCCTCGATCAGCTCGGCATGCCGCCCGTGCTGCGGACGCTCGCGATGAAGGACCGAGGATTGGTTCTCGTGACGGGACCGACCGGGTCCGGCAAGTCGACGACGCTCGCCGCGATGATCGACGTGATCAATACCGAGCGCACCGACCACATCATCACGATCGAGGATCCGATCGAGTTCGTGCACCAGCACAAGGGCTGCATCGTCAATCAGCGAGAGGTCGGGCCCCACACCAACTCCTTCTCCGCCGCGCTGCGCAGCGCGCTGCGGGAGGACCCGGACATCATCCTCGTCGGCGAGATGCGCGATTTGGAAACGATCGCGATGGCGCTCACCGCGGCGGAGACCGGCCACCTCGTGCTGGCGACGCTGCACACCAACAGCGCCGCGCAGACCATCAACCGCGTTATCGACGTCTTTCCGCCGCACCAGCAGGAGCAGATTCGCGTGCAGCTGTCCGAGGCGTTGATCGGCGTGCTCGCGCAGACCCTGATCCCGCGGGTGGACGCCCGCGGCCGGGTGGCCGCGATCGAGATGATGATCGCCACCCCCGCGATCCGGAACCTGATTCGGGAAGGCAAGACGTTCCAGATCCCGTCGATGATCGAGACCGGCATGAAGGAAGGCATGACCAGCCTCGATCAGTGCCTGCGCGATCTGCTCCGCCGCGGGCTCATCTCCCCCGAAGACGCGTTCCTCCGGGCGGTGGATCGCGACGCCTTCGCGGCCGCCGCGCCCCGGGCCGCGGTGGGGGCGGGCGCGGCGGCCAAGGCGGCGCCGCAGCTTCGCCAGGTCGGTCCGGCCGCCGCCGTCGCGGAGCGGGCCGCCCGATGAGCCGCGTTCCGTACACGATGGAAGACCTGTTCCGGTCGGTCGTGGAGCGCGACGCCTCGGACCTCTATCTCAAAGCGGACACCCCGCCGATGCTCCGGATCGCCGGTGCGGTGGAGACCTCGGGGCTGGCCACGCCGTCGGCCGCGGCGCTCGACGGCCTCCTGGAAGGACTCATGAACGACGCGCAGCGCCAAGCGCTGCGAACGGCCGGGCACGCGGACTTCGCCTACTTCGAGCCGTCGCTCGGCCGCTTCCGCGTCAACATCTACCTCCAGCGGGGGACGAGCGCGCTCGTCGCCCGGCGCGTCCGCCAGGATATCCCGTCGTTCGAGGAGCTCGCGCTGCCGGCCGTGATCGCGGAGCTGGCGCTCACGCCCCGCGGCCTCATCCTGGTCACCGGGCCGGCCGGCTCGGGCAAGTCCACCACGCTCGCGGCGATGATCGACCACCGGAACCGCGCCATGTCGGGCCACATCATCACGATCGAGGACCCGATCGAGTACCTGCACGAGGACCGGCAGAGCATCGTCAGCCAGCGCGAGATCGGCACGGACGCCGATTCGTTCGCCTCCGCGCTGCGAAGTGCGCTGCGCCAGACGCCCGACGTGCTGCTGATCGGCGAGATGCGCGACGCCGAGAGCGCCCAAGCGGCCGTGTACTTCGCGGAGACCGGACACCTCGTGCTCAGCACTTTGCATACCATCAACGCCAACCAGGCGCTCGACCGCGTGCTCCACTTCTTCCCGCCCGAGATTCACGGTGAGATCTTCCTGCGGCTGGCGACCACGCTGGTCGGCGTCGTCGCGCAGCGGTTGGTGCCGCGGGCGGACGGCAACGGCATGGTGCCGGGCGTCGAGGTCCTGCGCGCCACGCCGCGGGTGCGGGACCTGATCCGGCGCGGCGACATCGGGGCGGCGCTGCGCCAGACGATGGCCGAGGGCCACGACGGCGGGATGCAGACGTTCGACGATTCGTTCTTCGACCTCTACCAGCGCGGGCTCGTCAGCGTCGAGACGGCGCTCGAGTCCGCGGAGAGTCCCAACGATCTGCGGCTCCGGCTCCGGGGATTTGCCCCGGCCGGACGCCGGACGAGTTGAAGACGATTCGCGGGGGGGAACGATCATGGGCAGCATGACCGGGCATGAGCGGATCGCGGGGTCGGGCGGAAGCGGGGCGCGCGGGCGCACGCCGCGGGCCGCCGGACCGGCGGCACGGACCAAAGAAGCGCCGGCGCCGCCTCAGGCGGCCGCGGTCGAGGCCGGCGCGGCGGCGGGGGACGCCGCGGACGTGCTCGACCAGTTTCACACCTACCGGCGGACGCAGGACCGGGCGCTCCAACAGACGCTGGTGCTGCGCTATCTGCCGCTGGTCAACCGGATCGCGCGGCGGTACGTGCGGCCCGGCGCCCCGCTCGAGGATCTCGTGCAGATCGGCTCGATCGGCTTGATCCACGCGGTCACGACCTTCGATCCGACGCGGGGCGTCAAGTTCGAAACGTACGCCTTCCACCACGTCGCGGGCGAGATCCGGCACTTCCTCCGCGACGGGCTCGAGGCCGTGCGCGCGCCGCGTTGGGTGCGGAAGATCTACGCGGATCTGACCGCCGCGGTGGCCCGGCTTCAGCAGGAGCTCGGCCGCACGCCGAGCGTCGCCGAGATCGCCGGCGCGATGAACATGACCGAAGCCGGCGTGCGCGAGGTCCTCGACGCGCACAGCCAGATGCGCGTGCGCTCGATGACGGACATGACCGAGGAGCACGACGTCCGGCCGGACCTGATCGCCCACCAGCGGTACGTGTCGCTGCAGCTGCCGGTGGAGGACCGGATCGTGCTGATGCAGGCGATGGACCGCCTTGCCGACCTCCAGCGCAAGGTCGTGTATTACCTCTACTACCAAGACCTGACCCAGAGCGAAGTCGCCCAGCGTCTGGGCGTTTCTCAACGGCACGTGTCGCGGCTGCTCGCCGCGGCGCTGAGGCACCTGGCCGAACCGCTTCGCGCGGCCGGCATCGGGTCGTCCGCGGCCGCGCGGTCATGACCCAGGAGGTGGGGACGGTGGTCATGCAGGACGATTTGCCGATCTATCCGATCCGGACGGTGGCGTCGCTGACCGGGGTCGACGCCCGCCGTCTTCGCAGCTGGGAGTCGGAGTACCATCTCCTCGAACCTGCCCGCAGCAAGGGCGGCCACCGGTTGTACTCGCCGCGCGACCTCCGGCTGGTGCACTTGATCCGCCGGCTGGTGGACCAGGAAGGGATGAGCCTGCAGGGGATCAAGGCCTTCCTGGCCGCGCAGTCCGAACTCGCCGGGGGATCTCCATCGCCGAACGGCTCGGCCCCGCAGACCGCGGGCGCCGCCACCGCGACGGCGACGGTGCCGCTCGCCGCGCGCTCACACAACGGACACGGCCGGACCGAACGGGGATAGGACTACCGGCTCTTGAGTGTCGAGCGTTTGCCAAATCGAGGCGCGGGTTGGCCGAGATGGCTCGGCCGCGGCGTTTTTGCGTCTTTGCCGGCGGACCGGCCGACGCCGGACTCGCCGTCCACGATATCGGCACCGCCGAACGGCGGCGCGGCCGATCCGGCGGTAGCGGCCGGCGCGCCGGGCGATGTGGAGCATACCACGAAGGGCAGCGGTAACGGCCGCGGCCCCGGCAACGGCATGAGCCACGCCGAGCTTCTCGACCAACGCGCGGCCGTGTCCCTGCGTCAACCGGGACGTCCCGCCCAACCCGAGGTTCCGCCGAGGGGCGCTCGTCCCGGCTCGCCGAACGGCCGGACCGCCGGTCCCGGAGCGATTCCGCAGGGGCCGACCAACGGCGCGGGGGCGCCACCGGCGGCCCTGGGCGACGGTAAGCCGACGCTGCCGCGCATCGAGCCGATCGGCGAGATTCTCCTGTCGCACAACGTCATCACGGTCGAGCAGCTCAAGCAGGCGCTCGAGGTCCAGCGGCGGAGCAAATCCCGCCTCGGCCGCGTGCTCGTGGAAATGGGCGTCGTCACCGAGCGCCAGCTCGCACGGGCCGTGGCTCAGCAGTGGGGGCTGCCGTATACGGAACTGGCGGAGGACAGCGTCAGTCCCGAAGCCGCGCGGCTGATCCCCGCCTACCTCGCGCAGCGTCACGGCATCATCGCCGTCGATCGCAAGCACGACCGTCTGGTCGTGGCGATGCCGGACCCCTCCAACGTGGTCGCGATCGACGACATACGCCTGCTCACGGGACTCGACGTCGAGATCATCATCGCGAGCGCGGAGGACGTCGGCCGGCTCCAGAGCAAGTTTCAGGGGCTCGTGGCGGACGTCGAGGAGCTGCTCAAGACGCAGGGCCCGGCGGTCGAATCCGAAATCCTCGACGATCCGAACCGTACCGAGGAGGTCACGATCGAGCGCCTCCGCTCGATGGTCGAAGAAGCGCCGATCGTCCGCGTCGTCAACCAGATCATTCACCAGGCCGTTCGCGCGGGAGCGAGCGACATCCACCTGGAGCCGCAGCGGCGCGAGGTCAAAGTCCGGTTCCGGGTCGACGGAATGCTGCAGGACATCATGGCGCCGCCGAAACAGATCCAGGCCGCGATGATTTCCCGCGTGAAGATCCTCGCGAACCTCGACATCGCCGAACGTCGCGTGCCGCAGGACGGCCACATTCACCTGCGTCTCGAGGGCAAGGAATACGATCTGCGGGTCAGCACGCTGCCGACCGTGCTCGGCGAGAAGATCGTGATCCGGCTTCTCGATCAGTCCAACACGAAGGCGTCGCTCAACCGGATCGGCATGCCGAGCGACCTGCTGACGACGTGGGAGGGGCTCATCACCAAACCGTACGGCATGATCATCGTCACCGGTCCGACCGGCAGCGGGAAGACGACGACCCTGTACACGTCCCTCGAGCGCATCAACACGCCGGAGCGCAACATCGTGAGCGTCGAGGACCCGGTCGAGTACCAGATCCCGCGGGTCAACCAGGTGCAGGTCAACGTCCGGGCGGGACTCACCTTCGCCAGCGGCCTCCGCAGCATTCTGCGGCAGGACCCCGACGTGGTGCTGATCGGCGAGATCCGGGACCGCGAAACCGCCCAGATCGCCGTCCAGGCGGCGATGACCGGGCACCTCGTGCTGACGACGCTGCACACGAACGACGCCCCCGGGGCGGCCACCCGCCTCGCCGACATGGGCATCGAGCCGTTCCTCGTGACGGGGTCGCTGATCGGGGTTCTCGCGCAGCGGCTGCTCCGGGTGATCTGCTCCCAGTGCAAGGAGGCGTACACGCCGCCCGCGGACGCGCTGCGCCGCCTGGGCCTCGACCCCGAGGAGCATGGCGGCCTCAGCCTGTACCGCGGGCGCGGCTGCGACTTCTGCCGCGGCACCGGGTACCGCGGCCGGATCGGCGCCTTCGAGCTGATGGTGATGCACGACCGGCTGCGCGGGCTCGTGCTGGACGGCGCCTCGGCGGACCAGCTCCGCGCGGCGGCGCACGAGGACGGGATGCGTCTGCTCCGCGAGGACGGAGTGCAAAAGGTACTGGAGGGCGTCACGACGGTCGAGGAACTGCTGCGCGTGGTCTTCGTTTCAGAGGACCGCTAGCGCACCGGAGGGGTTGGACGTGTCGACGTACGCATACGTAGGACGGAACGGGGCGGGCCAGGTCGTGAGCGGAGCGATCGACGGCGACACAGAGAGCGCCGCGATCTCCCGCCTGCAGGAAATGGGCTACCTCATCACCTCGCTCAAGCGGCGGGCCACGCAGCCCAAGATCGAGGACATGCTCGCGCGCTTCCGCGGGGTCAAGCTCAAGGACCTCACGATCTTCACGCGGCAGCTGACGACCATGATCAACGCCGGCCTGTCGATCATCGCCAGCCTTACCATCCTGCAGGCCCAGACCAGCAGCCAGCGCCTGCGCGAGATCATCGGTAAGGTGCGCGGCGAAGTCGAGGGCGGGGTGCCGCTCTCGGACGCGCTGGCGTCGCACCCGGAGGCCTTCAACCAGTTGTTCGTCAACATGGTCCGCGCCGGGGAAACCGGCGGGGCCCTCGATGATGTGCTCGGCCGTCTCGCCGGGTTCTTGGAGAAGGAACTCACCCTCCGCCAGAAGGTCAAGGCGGCGATGGTCTATCCAATCCTCGTCGCCAGCGCGGCCGGCGGCATCGTGTCGTTCATCGTGTTCTTCATCCTGCCGAAGTTCGTCGGCGTGTTCCAGGATCTCAACGTCCCGCTGCCGCTGCCGACCCGGTTCCTGATGTGGTTTACGATCACGAGCCGCCAGTACTGGTACGTGTTCGTGCTCGTCTTCGTCGTCGCCGTGTACGGGTTCCGGTACTATATCGGAACGCCGGACGGGCGCCGGTGGTTCGACCGCTTCAAACTGCGCATGCCGTTGTTCGGGCCGGTCAATCGCAACGTCGTCATGGCGCGGTTCTCCCGCACGCTCGGGACCCTGATCCACAGCGGCGTCCCGATCCTCCACGCCCTCGACGTCGTCTCGAAGGCGACCAGCAACGTCGTGCTGATGAAGGCCCTCGACACCGTTCGCACGAGCATCCGGGAGGGCGAGAGCATCTCGGCGCCGCTGCAGGCGAGCGGCATCTTCCCGGCGATGGTCGTGCAGATGGTCGCGGTCGGCGAGCGCACCGGCGCCCTCGACACGATGCTGGCCAAGGTGGCCGACTTCTACGACACCGAGGTCGAGTACGCGGTCACGGCGCTCACGTCGGTGCTGGAGCCGGCGCTGATCATGGTGATGGGCGGCATCGTCGGCTTCATCGTGATTTCGTTCTACCTGCCGCTCTTCACGCTCGTCGGCGCGATCAAGTAGGCCGCGGCGCCCGGCGGCGCGGGCGCCACGGTTACCGGGGAAAGGGCGTCTCGCCGTCGAGCGGCCACACCGGCCTCGCGAGACGCCGGTAGGGGAACGTCGTGAGGTCGAGCGTCGTCAGCCCGGGCGAGTCGGCGGTGATGATGCGCGCGGCGATCGGCTCGAACCCCGCCCGGAAGTGCTGGCTCGATTTGAGAGCGACGATGCGGCGGCGCGCGACGTCGATTCCGTGGAGCAAGAACACCTCCGCATCGAGGGTCTGCGACCGCACCGACGACACGAGCACGTCGACACCGCCGTCGGGCGGTCCGCCGGCGGGGATCACGAGCCGCGCCATGGGGCCGAGGTCGACGCGGGCGCCGCGGCCCATCGGCGACTGCTGGATGAACCGGCCGTCGGTCAGGCACTTCACGTAGGCATCCGTCTCGATCGTGGCGCCGTGCATCGTATCGGTCTTGCCGCCGAGCCGCACGCGAATCACGGCGCCCGCGCCGGCGGCGTGGGCCTGTGCCGCGGTTTGCGGATCCCACATGAAGCCGAAGCACGTCTCCGCCGCGCCCGCGTCCAGCAGCGCGCGCAGGAGGTACGTACCGTCGCCCGGGGCACCGCCGCCCGGGTTGTCGGACGTTTCGTTGATGATGACGGGGCGGGCGTCCGACGCGAGCGCGAGGTGCACGGCTTCGGCCGGCCCGGGCGCTGATTTCAGGAACGCTTCGCGCAGCCCCCACGCGTAGCGGGCGACGTCCGCGGCGGCCTCCCGCGCGGCGGCCTGGCTCCCGTCCGAGACGGCGACGACCGCGGCGGCGACGACCGGCGCGTCGGTATGCGCGAAGCCGTGAAAGAACGTGCAGTCCAGGATCCCCGGCCGGCCCTCCCACTCGCGGCAGCGCGCGTTGATCTCGCGCACGGGACTCTGGCTGCTGGCCGTGGTGGGAACGAGCATCGGAATCCGCACGAGGTGCATGCGCGGACGGACGCGGCCTTCGACCGCGCGGGCCGCGAGGACCATCGCCTCGGCGCCGCGCTCGAAGGAATCGACGTGCGGGTACTCGTTGACGCCGAGGAGCGCCGTTGCGTGCCGGGCCATTTCCTCCGTGACGTTGGCGTGGAGGTCCAGGGTCACGACGACCGGCAGCGCGGGCCCGGCGAGCGCCCGCACGCGCGCGAGGACGTCGCCTTCGACGTCGTCGACGCCGTCCGCGACGCCGGCGCCGTGGAGGGCGAGGCAGATCGCATCGACCCCCGCGGTGCCCGCCGCGGCGCGGACTCCGCCCCGCAGGGCCCCTTCCAGTCCGGCGAGGAGTTCGCCGCGCATCTCCTCGTACGCGTCCCGCCGGATCGTGCCGGACGGCGTCGCGCGCGTCGCGAAGGTCGGCACTACCTCGATGCCCCCGTCCGAGGCGGCGGCGAGCATGCCGCCGAGATAGTCCCGCACGCCGCGGTGGCGGGCCGCGAGCGCCTCGCCGTGCGTCCACTCCCGGGCCTTGAACTCGCCGACCTCGGTCGGCGCCACGCAGAAGGTGTTCGTTTCGTGCGACAGTCCGCCGATCGCGATGCGCATTTCGCGTCGCCTCCGCTTCGTGTTCCTACAGCCGGTGCC
The DNA here is from genome assembly GCA_035691305.1 of bacterium. Classification (NCBI taxonomy): domain Bacteria; species bacterium. The sequence continues at coordinate 94,391 of DASSJF010000069.1, read as the reverse complement.
GCGGGTCGAGCGCGTCCCGCAGCCCGTCGCCCAGCAAATTGAACGCCAGCACCGTGAGGGCGATCATCACGCCGGGGGCAATCACGATCTGCGGGTAGATCGTGATGTAGCCCCGGCCGTCGGCCAGCATGCCGCCCCAGTCGGGCGTCGGCGGCCGCACCCCCAGGCCGAGGAACGAGAGGGCCGCCTCGAGGATGATGATGTTGCCGACCGACAGGGTCGCGAGGACGATCACCGGGCTCACGACGTTCGGCACGAGGTGCCGCCAGATCACCCGCCGGTCCGTCGCGCCGACCGCGCGCGCCGCGGTCACGAACTCCTGCTCGCGTAGGCTGAGCACGTCGGCGCGGACGACCCGCGCGTACGAGGCCCAGACGGTCGCCCCGATCACCAGGATCACGTTGGTCAGACTCGGGCCGACGACCGCGACGAGGGCGATGAGGAGGGCGAGGACGGGGAAGGCCATGAGCGCGTCGGTGATCCGCGACAGCACCGCGTCGGCGCGCCCGCCGAGGTAGCCGGCGGTGGTGCCGACCGCCACCCCGATCGCGACGGCGATCCCGGTCGCCAGCACCGCGACGGCGATCGCCACCCGCGAGCCGTAGATGAGGCGGCTGAGGATATCCCGTCCGATATGGTCGAATCCGAGCGGGTGCGCCGGCGTCGGCGCGCCGCCGCGCATGCCGGGGGTGATCGCGAGCGGTGAGTAGGGGGCGAGGACGTTCGCGAAGACCGCGACGGCCGCGATCGCCAGCACGACGGCGAGCCCGGCGACGCCCGGCCGGTAGCGCACGAACCGCCGCCAGGCGCGCCACCATTCGGAGCGGCGGACCGGCCGCGCGAACGGCGCGGGCGCGAACGGACGGGACGGATCGAGGGGGCGTTCCGGCGCCCGCCTCATCCGATCCGGATCCGGGGGTCGACGAGGGCGTACACGAGATCGGTGGCGATGTTGGCGGCCACGACGATCACCGCCAGCACGAGCGCGATCACCTGCACCACCTGGTAGTCCAGGTGGTAGACGGAGTCGGTCAAGAGGCGCCCCACGCCGGGCAGCGCGAAGACCGTCTCGACGATGATGGTGCCGCTCAACAGGAACGCGACCCGGTAGCCGAGGACCGTGATCACCGGCAGCAGCGCGTTGCGCACCGCGTGGCGCAGCACCACCGTCGGTTCGGCCAGACCCTTGGCGCGCCCGGTCCGGACGTAGTCCTGATTCAAGATTGCGGCGACCGAGCCGCGCATGAGGCGGGTGATTACCGCGGTCTGCTCCGTCGCCAGCACGGCGACCGGCAGAATGTAGCCGGTCCACGACTGTAGCCCGAACGGCGGCAGCCAGCGGAGCTTCACCGCGAACAGGATGATCGCCATGAGCGAGATCCAGAAGCTCGGCAGGGCGACGCCGAGCGTCGCGCCGACCGTTCCGGCGTAGTCGAAGATCGAGTACCGTCGGACGCCGGCCAGAATCCCGATCGGGATCGCGATCGCCGCGGACACCGCGAACGCAGCGACGTTCAACGCAAGCGTGACCGGCGCGGCCTGCAAGAGCATCGTCTTGACCGGCACCCCGGTGCGGATCACGGACTCGCCGAAGTCGCCGCGGGCCATGTTGCGGAGCCACGTCGCGTACTGGACGTACCAGGGCCGGTCCAGGCCCCACAGATGCTTGATGCCGGCCACCTGCTCGGGGGTAACCTCCGCTTCGCCGACCATCACGTCGACGGGGTTGCCCGGCGTGAGGCGCAGGATCAGAAAGGTGGCGGTGGCCACGAGGAAGACGACGGCCGCGCCCTGCGCGAGGCGCGTGAGGAGGTAGCGCCACATCGGCCGCGCCGGAGGCCGGCGGCCTACGTCACGCGAGCCACCACTGGTAGGCCTTGCGGTAGATCTGCGGGCCGTTGAACATCGCCTTCGGCAGGCCCTGGACGCGCTTCGTGAAGATGTTGTACCAGTTCCAGTACATGAGGTAGACGAACGGAGCCTCGTCCGCGACGATCTTCTGAATCTCGCTGTAATACGGCCGGCGCTTCTTCGGGTCCGGCTCCCGGAGGCCGGCGTCGATCAGGCTGTCGACCTTGGGGTTCGCGTAGTGCGACCAGTTGTTGCCGCCGTTGGACCGCAGCGTCAGCGAGGGATCGGGGTCGCCGCCGCCGCCGCCGTACGTCCAGTTGAACAGCGACGCGTCCATCTCGCCCTTCCGCATCTTTTCGGTGATCGTCGCGACCGGCGCCTCCGCGAGCTTCATCTCGATCCCGACCGCTCTGAGGTCCTGCTGCGCGACCTCCGCTTCAGGCCGGCGGGCCTGGTCGCCGACGATCGTGGTGCAGGTGAACGAGAACCGCACGCCGCCCTTCTGGCGGATCCCGTCGGGGCCGGGCTTCCAGCCTGCCTCGTCGAGCAGCGCCTTGGCCTTCGCGGGGTCGTGCGGGTACGTCGCGACGTTCGGCTCGTAGTACCCTTTGAAGGCGGGGGAGAGGTGCGAGGTCGCGAGCGCCGCCGTGTCCTTGAAGATGTCGTCGATCAGGCGCTGTCGGTCGATCGCGTGCATCAGCGCCCGCCGGGCCCGCTTGTCGGCAAAGAACGGCCGCTTGTTGTTGATCGGGAAGTGGTTGACGCCGGTCGTGATCGTCACGAACGTCTCGAAATTCGGGTCCTTCGCGAATCGGAGGTTGTCTTCGGTCAGTAGCGGCCACACCGAGGAGTCGGACTGGCCGGTCTGCAGGCCGATCGCCCGCACCGAGGGCTCGGGCACGATGTCGACCCGGAAGAAGTCGAGATACGGCCGGCCGCGGAAATGCTGATCGAACGCCTGGACCAGCGTGTGCTCGGAGGGCCGCCATTCCTTGAGGCGGAACGCCCCGGTGCCGATCGGCGCGTTTTTGTAGGCTTTCTCGCCGAGCCGGCCGTGATAGGCCGCCGGGACGATCATCGTGGACGCGCCCTTGGCCAGGAACGCCGCGTTGGGCTCGCTCATCTTCACCCGGACGGTGTACCTGTCGAGGGTTTCGACCGACCCCACGCCCTTGAAGTTGTTGGCCTGAACGGCGTGGTTCGCGGGGTTCATGTACCACTCGTAGGTGTACTTTACGTCGTCGGCGGTGAACGCGGTGCCGTCGTGAAACTTGACGCCGTGCACGAGCTTGAACGTGTACGACATGCCGTCCGGCGCCGCCGCGTACGACGCGGCCAGGGTGGGAACGAGATTGAAATTCTCGTCGAGTTCCAAAAGGGCGTTGTGAATCTGCGTGACGGCCGTCCAGATGACGGTTGGCCCGGAATCGTCGGGGCTCAGGCTCGAGATCTCCTGGTGCCCGGTCACAGCCATGGTACCCCCGCGTTTCGCGGCCGCCGCGGCGCCCCGCGGCAGCCAGCCCGGGGACGTGACGGATAGGCCGGCCAGCGCCGCGCTCGTCAGAAACTCGCGGCGGCTCGTCCTGCTGTGCAAGCGCTCCTCGCCCATTGATCGCACCTCGATTGTCGCTTCGGGGTTGGGCCAGAAATTCGGTCCCGCGTTCCGAACCCCTCCGGCGACCGGCGGAGGCGGGGCGCGGGCCGCGCGGCTTACACTTCGATCAACCGGTAGTCTTGCTCGGGGTTGACCTGCCGCAGCACCGGCAGCGAGACGTTGTAGACGGGGATGCCCTGCGGCGTGCGCCCTTCGGGTGAGCCGTGGTGGGCGTGCGCGTGCAGGATGGCGGCGACGCCGAACCGGTCCAGCGGGTCGACGAGGCGCGACGACCCGAGAAACGGAAAGACCTCGAGCGGCTCGCCCTGGACCGTCTCGCGAATCGGCGCGTAGTGGAGGACGGCGACGGTCCGCTCGATGCCCTGCTCGGTTTTGAGCCGGTGGAGCGCCCGCTCGAGGATGACGCCCTCGTTCACGGCGTCCTGGACGAACTGCTTCACCGCGTGCTCGCCCCAAGGCTGGAGGGCGAGGCGGCCGAAGCCACCCGCGAACCCCTTCGCGCCGACGAATCCTACGCCGTCGAGGGTCCAGGGCTCCGTGGCGAAGACCATCAGCCCGGTGCGTGTCAGGACTTTGACGAGTTCCTCCGGCGGCGTGCTCTCGTAGTCGTGGTTGCCGAGCACCGCGATCTTCGGGATCCGGCAGACTCCGAGCGCCTCCGCGAGGACGTCCGCCTCCTTGATGAACCCGTGATCGGTCAGGTCGCCGCAGAGCACGAGCACGTCCGCGCGGTCGTTCACCTCCGCGAACGCCCGCCGCAGGGGCTCGGGCACCGCCTCGCGGATGTGCAGGTCACCCAGCGCGGCGATGCGCACGCCTGCCTCCGACCTTCCGCCGTGCCCGCCGCGCGACGTCGGCGCGCGCGTCGGCGTAGCCCCACGCGGTCACGTCGGGGACGTAGTCGTGGGGCGTGAGCAGCGTCCCCCGGCAGACCGCCGCCGCCGGGTCCCGTCCGCGACCGGCATCGTTCTGCGAATGCTCGAGGCGCGAGAGCAGCTCGCGCAGCACCCACGACGGAACGACGTCCCGCTCGGCCGGGTAGGTGAATCGGAAATTGATGAGGTGCGCGAGCAGGATCTCCCACTCCGGTCCCAACCGGTCGACGAGCCGCCGCCAATCGAGCGTCGGCCCCTGCCGGCGGAGAACGTGCGCGATGTCGGCGCCGTCGTACCGGTAGCGGTCCTGTACGAACGCCTTACTCCAGATCATCTCCTCGGGGGGAATCAGCCGGACCCGCGACCCGAGCAGCCGCGCCGGCCGCGCGTGCTCGAACCACAGCCGGTCGACCGGGCAGATCCCGTTGCCGGAGCCGTAGATCACGTCGATGAAGAGATCGCCCCGGTAGACTTTGACGATCCACGTGGGGTCGGTGTGTTCCACTCGCTCGCCGGACTTGGCGAGGACGCGCAGGATGCGGGCCCGGTCGCGCCGCGCGCAGAACACATCGAGATCCTTCGTGTGGCGCACGATGCCGGCGTACACGCGCAGGGCGTACGCGCCGCCGATCATGAACGGAATCCGGCTGCGCACGAGCGCACGGAGCGCATCGGCGTAGAATCGTTCCGCCTCGATGATGCCCGCGGTGATGCTCATGCGGCGACGCCACCTCCCGGCCGGTGCCCCTGCTACATAGAGTACCCCGGCCGGGGGACGATGCTATAGGCTCGCGCAAGAACGAGGACAAGGCCGAGATCCCGTGGCCCGGCCCGCTCTCGGCGGTCATTTTACGGTGATCGCGCGCTTCCCGCGGCGCCGTCCGGCAGGCGCATGCCGTCGGGTTGCGGGTGTGCCCGGGTTTCAAACGGATCGCGCGCCCAGTGACAGGCCTGGATGACGCGGCCGCCGTGGTGCTCGTCGGTGCACAGCTGGATTTCGCGCATCCCGGTCCAGCCGTCGTCGCGGTACACGACACCGCGAGAGTTGTCCCACTGATAGTAACGTGTGCTTGTCGCTAGCCACACGAGAAGGCCTAAGCTGGCGAGTACGACCGCCGCGAACGCCGCGCTTGTCTTCACGAGACTCCACCTCGCGCGGGGACGTTTAGCCGGCCGGCCGGCGTCTTTCTACTTGGGCTCCCCGCGACCGCGCTCACGCTACGGCTCGTTCAGTTGCGCCAGCACGCGGGCAATCCGGTCGCGGAGGCGCGCCGCATCGCGAAATGCTGCGGGCGAGGGGCCGCCGGACGCCAAGTTCCGCCGGAGCGACTCCTGCCACGGCGCGAGCGACGTCCGGATCTCGGCGCCCGCGGCCTCGAGGTCGCGCGCCCACCGCGCTCGTACCGAGCCGGGGACGTCTCGCCCGGCTGCGCTCGCCAGTGTGCCGCGCACGAACTCCACCGTGCCGGCCGCCGCCTCGGCGGCATCGACGCACCGCGTCGCCGGCGAGAGGATCGGCGCATCTTCGCCCCGGCGCGCGGCGGCGCATTGCTCCCGGAGGTGCTCGAGCAGGTCGGCGAGCTGCGCGGCCATGGGCTCGAGAATGTCGCCGGCGTCCATGCCGGCGGCCCCCGGGTCTGCCGCCGCCGGGGGCTCCGGCGAGCGCTGGGCCGTCGAAGCGGCGCGCGTGTCCGCGGACGATACCTGTACGACTTCGGCGCCGGACTGACCGGGATGACCGCCGCGGCCGAGCGCGACGAACGCGGCGGCCACCGCGATCGCGGCCGCGCCGAGCGCGGCGAATTGGCGGCGGGGCGTCACGGTCGCTACAGGCGGAAGTGCACGATCTCTCCGGTGGTCGTGACGAAGATCATTTCGCGCGCGGTCCGCCCCGGAACGATTCGGAACACGGTCGCGCCGCGAATCTCGTGGGCCGGCAGAATCGTCGTCACGTCGAAATGGTTGCGCAGGAAGTGCGTCGAGGGGTCACTCTGGTACGAGTGTCCCCGATCGTCGACCAGCATGAAGTGCTCTCGATCGAGCGTCACCGGATCGACGCCGACGTTCTGCACCCGCAGATCAATGGTGACGTACACGTCGCGTTCAGCGACGACCCGCGAGTACTCGGGACGTCCAAGGTGGATGGCGACCCGGCCGGCCGGGTAGGCCCACTGCGTCACGATGACGACGGTGCTCGCGAGCACCAGCGCGGCGGCCAGTTGGAAGAGGCGTCTGGTGAGGGGCGTCATGGATGCGATCCGTTTGTTCCGGCGCGTGGGGCGGGCCGCGAGAGGCGTGCGATGTAGTAGCGGGCGGTCACCTCGTAGCCCGGGATCTCGCCCACTCTCGTCCACGCACGGATCGCGCCGGCGCGGTCGCCGCCGGCGGCGAGAATGTGCGCTTCGAGCCACAGCGCCTGAAATCTCCCCAGATCATCGGTGGTGACGCGGGCCGCCCGGTCGGCCATTGCCGCGCCCTCCGCGGGATCATGGAGGAACCTCCAGTACACCCACGCGGCGCCGGTCAACAGGCCGGCGTCGCGTGGATTGTTGCGAATGCCCTCGTCGTAAAACGCCACGGCTTCGCGGGGCCGTTCAAAGTGGAACGCCAGCCACTGGCCGCCGAGCGCGTACGCGTCGGTGAAGTGGGGGTTGAGCCACGTGATCAGGCGGACGAGCGGCATCAGCGCTTCGTCGTCCGCCCGCAGCAGGTCGCCGTTCACGATGCGGCGGCGATGCTGATACTCGTCGACGCGCAGCCAGAGAAAGTCGGCCAGCAGGCCCCGAATCTGCCCGACGAAGCCGCGCACCACGACGGCGGCGGCGCTAAACGGGACGTCGGCCTCGTCGTTCACGGCGGCCCGGTCGCGATCGACCAGCGCCTGGGTGCCGGCCACGCAGGCCATGAGCAACGTCGCGGTGATCGCCAGGCGGAGGCGGGGCCCCGTGACCGTCATTAGAACTCACGCTCCTGGAAGATCTGGACGCCGGCGTACAGGAAGAAGGCCACGAGCGAGGCGGCGTACAGGCTGGTCCGAAACAGGTACGGCCACGGGACGATCGTATTGTGGACCACCGCGGTCCGGACGTTGAAGTTCTCGAAGTTGGGCAGGAGATAGTAGAACGCCTGGCCGATAGCGGCCGCGGCGCCGCTGTTCGACACGAGCGCGATGTACGTCGTCACCGCGCCCTTGAGGTAACTGAGTACCAACACGAGGACGGTCAACGACGCGCACACGACCGTGCTGCTGAAGGACGCGATCGCAAGCGCGATGGCGGAGAGTACGACGAACGACAGCCACAGGAAGTATCCCGCTTTGACGGCCTCGAGCATCGCGCCGCCCCGGTCGACGTGGACGAAGAACACCAGGATCGCCACCATGGGCGCGATGGCGAGTCCGGTCGCCGCGATCGAGCCGCCGAACTTGCCGAGCACGAGCTCGACGCGCCGCACCGGCTTGCTGAGCACGTTGTAGATCGTGCGGCTTTCGATCTCGCCGGACAACTGGCTGCTGACGAGCACGAGCGTGGCCAGCGTCCCGAACAGGAAGATCACCGTGAGGGCGACGTCTTTGAAAAACTTGATCTCCACCCCGAGCTGAAAGAACGAGAGAAACGCGCTGCTGATAATCAGGCCGCAGCCAAACATGGCGAGGACCGGCAGCGTCCGCCGGCGCCACGCTTCCCGCAGCACCTGCCGCGCGACGACCAGGGTCACGGACGCGTTCATGCGGCACCGCCTTCCCGCTCCCCCACGAGCTTGACGAAGAGGTCTTCCAGCCGCTCGCGCTTCGCGCCGAGCGATACCACCTGGCCGCCCGTCTGCCGGACCATGTCGATGATCGGGTAGACGAAGCGCTGTTCGGGCACCACGACCACCGTCGCGTCGGTGCCGTGATGGATCGTCGCCCCCGGGATTTCCTCGACCTGCCGGCCGAGCGCGCCGTTGGCGCCGTGGACCGTGAGTTCCATCTCCCGGCTCTGCGTGAGCAGGTCCCCGATCCGCCCGACCGCGACGAGTTCGCCGCGGTGCAGAATGGCGACCCGATCGCACACCGTCTCCACCTCGGCGAGAATGTGCGAGCTCAGGAACACCGTCTTGCCGCGGGCGCGCAGGTCCAGCAGGATGTCGCGCATCTCGCGGCGTCCGATCGGGTCCAATCCGCCCGCCGGTTCGTCGAGGATGACGAGGTCCGGATCGTTGATCAGCGCCTGCGCCAGCCCCAGCCGCTGCAGCATGCCCCGTGAGTACTTGCGGACGGTGAGGCGCCGGTGCTCCCACAGCCCGACGAGGCGCAGGAGTTCCTCCACGCGGCCGCGCCGGAGTTGGTCAGGCAGTCCGAACAGCGACCCGTAGTAGTGGAGAAGTTCGTCGCCCCGGAGGTACTCATAGAAATACGGCGACTCGGGAAGGAAACCGAGACGGCGCCTCGCCTCAACTGATCCGAGCGGGTGGCCGAGGACGGCGCCGCCTCCGCCGGTCGGCCGGATGAGGCCGAGGAGCAGCTTGATGGTTGTCGTCTTGCCGGCCCCGTTGGGCCCGAGAAAGCCGTAGATCTCGCCCGGAGGAACATCCAGCGTGAGCCCCGCCAACGCCGCCCGATCCGCATGTTGGGGGTTGCGGTAGCGCTTGGTCAAGTGCTGAACCGAAATCGTCGGCTGCACGCCGTATCCTCCACTCCGATGGAAATCTCGTGCAAGTGCGCCGCAGAATCATATGCCCGCCGGGACGGCGACTTAGACGGCCGTCGCACCGGATCGATACGCCGCCGCCGGCACGCCGCGATCGCGCCCGACGGCCGCGTGCGCTTCGCGCGAGACCATCGTCGTGCGCTTGAATGAGTGCCCCCGTGCATACGTCTATCGCTTGAAACGAATGGGCATGACGAGCGTGGCACGGCCATGGGGCGGCAGTTCTCGGTCGCGTGGCGCGTCCGCGAGCACGGCAGAGGAACGAAAGGAGGGGGGAGGCGCCGGGGGACGACGACCAGATGCCTTCATGGGCGATCTCATTCAAGAGCCAGACCAATAGTCCGACACCGACAGGAGGTGGCACGTGCTGCGTAAACTCATGAAGAGAATGCGGCAGGACGAGCGGGGCTTCACGCTCATCGAGCTGATGATCGTGATCCTCGTGATCCTGGTGCTGGCCGCGATTCTGATCCCGCAGTTCGGCCTGGCGCGCGAGCGCGCGCGGAAGGCCTCGTGCGTCAGCAACCAGCGGAACCTCGAGACGGCCGTCGCGATGTGGCAGACGGACAATCCGAGCACGAACCTGCAGGGCGGTGATTTGAACGCGTCAATCCCGAGCGCGACGACGCTGTCGGGAAGCCCGCAGTACGCGCTGGCCGGCATGTACGTGGAGCCAGACGACGCAACGGTCACCACCGGCGCAGATTACTATCTGTCCAACGGCACTGCCGCCGGCACACAGGCCAATGCGGTGCCCACAAACCCGTCGTACGCGCACGTCGCGTGCCAGGCCGATAAGACCGCCGACGGATGGGTCGCCGGTTACGATGGAACCAGCGGAGCCGTCAACAACATCAACCACACCCGCGGCGCGCAGGCCTCGCCGTAGCTCGCAGCGACATCGTTGCATAGAGGCCCGGTGTAACCGCCGGGCCTCTACGTTTTGGCCGGCGCTCGATTGACCAACCGCGCGCAGGCAGCGGTATGGCGGGACCGCGCCTACTCGTTCGGCTGTGAGTCCGGTCGTCGCATTTCGGCGTTTTCTGGGCACTTTAAGACGGCAGGGGCGCGCCTGAAGAGGCTGCTCCCGGGGGGTGGGACACGCCGTGATCAGGCGCGCGCAGGCCAAGGGCTTTCGGAACGAGCGAGGCTTCACGCTCATCGAGTTGATGATAGTGATTCTGGTGATCCTGGTGCTGGCCGCGATCCTGATCCCCCAGTTCGGCCTGGCGCGCGAGCGGGCGCGGAAGGCCTCGTGCGTCAGCAACCAGCGGAACCTCGAGACGGCGATCACCATGTGGGAAACCGATAACCCGGGTCCGACATTGGCGGGCGGGACGATGAACAACTCGGTGCCGAGCGCGGCGACGTTGTCGTCCGGACTCACGCAGTTTGTGGTGTCGAGCATGTACATCGAACCCGACGACCCCACCGTGACGGATGGCTCCGACTACTATCTGTCGAACGGCGTGTCGGGCAATCCCAGCCCCGCCGGCAACGCCGTACCGACCAACCCTTCCTATGGACACGTGGCGTGCCGGACCGACCAGGTTGCCGATCCGTGGGTCGCAGGCTACGACGGTACCGGCGGATCCATCGCCGGCATCGATCACACCCGAGGCACTCAGGCATCGCCCTAAGGTGACGAGCGCGTGAGCGGCGTCCGGGTCGAAACCTGGACGGACCGGCCGCGGCCGGCGGTCCGGGCCGGCGACGCTTTGGACCGACGGCGCACGGACTCGCTGCCGCTCGCGCTCGCGGTGGGCTCGGCCGCCGTCGTGTTGCCTTTCGTCGTCGTGCCCGCGTGGTACGACGCGTACTACTGGCCGAAGGTCTGCGTGCTCTACGCCGCGGTCGCGGTGGGCGCGGCGTCGCTGCTGCGCACCGAGGGTGCGACGTGGCTTCGCGATCTCGGAGCGCCGCTCGGAGCCGCGTTCGCCGCGTGGCTCGCCTCGCTGACGATTGCGACGGTCCTCTCGGTCAATCCGCTGCTGAGCCTCGTCGGCGAGGATTACCGCTACGAGGGCCTCCTCACGTGGCTGGCCTACGGCGCCGCCGCCGCGCTGTCAGCCCGCGCGCTGCAGCCGCCGCGGCGCCTGCACACGATTCTCGCGCTGGTGCTCGCCGGCGCCGGCGTGATGAGCGCCCTCGCGCTGCTGCAGCACCTGGGATTCTCACCGGTGCCGGTGGACATCACGCGCCGCGGCTGGGCACGGGCCTGGGCGACGACGGGGAGCCCGCTCGCCCTCGGCGCGTACGCGGTGCTGGTGCTGCCGCTGACCCTGGCGCTCTACGCGGCCAGTCCGCCCCGCCGCCGGCTTGCGTATGGTGCGCTGACCATTGGGCTGTACGCCGCCCTTGTCGCGACCGCGGCGAGGGCCGAGTGGGGCGCCCTCGCGGTGGGCGTCGTCGCCTGGGCCGCGACGGTCGGAAAGACCGCGCTCGCTCGGGTCGCGCGGCCGCTCATCGTGCTGGCGGTGCTGTGCGCCGCCGTCACGCCGGCCGTGCTCTTCACGGGGCCGCCCGAACTGGGGCACGTGTCCGACCGCGGGAGCGCGATCTCGCGCCTCTTCATCTGGCGGACTGCGGCGCCCCTGGTCGTCGCTCGGCCGTGGTTCGGGTGGGGGCCCGACACCCTCGCGCAGATCTACCCGGCCTACGGCACGCCGGAGTTCGTGCGGGTCTTCCCCGAAGCCGCCATGCAGCGCGTGATCGTGGACAGGCCGCACAGCGATCTTCTCCAGCAGGCGATCGCGGCGGGGTTTGTCGGGCTCGCCGCGTACGTTTGGCTGTGTTTCGTCGTGCTTCGCACCGCCTGGCGGACCGCGCGCGCCCGGCCGCGCGGCGATCACGGGCTCCGGCGCGGCGACGACCGGCGATCGCTGCTGGTGGATCCGCAGGTGATCGCCGCCGGTCTTGTCGGCGGATTCGCCGCCTATCTCGCGCAGCTGCAGCTGTCCTTCAGTTATATCAGCGTCGCGCCGCTGTTCTGGATCCTCGTGGGCGCCGTCGCGGCCCTCCGGCCGCGCGTCGCCCGCGTCTAAAACCCCGACGCGCACGGCATAACGATCCTTTGGCGATGCGTATACCTGCGCGGTTCCGGAATCCACTGCCCGGGATCCCGTCCACTTTGCGGGACGACGGCGGGTTCACCCTGGTCGAAGTCATGATCGCGATCGTGCTGATGCTGATCGGGCTGCTCGCAGCGGCGGATTCGTACCCGCGCCTCATGGCGATGTCGCTGTACGGCAAGGATCAGACGCGCAGCGCGAACCTCGGGCTGCAGCAGGTCGAGGTGTACCGGGACACCGTGACGTCGACCCTGGCCGGGTCCGTCGGCGACTACGGTACGGTGGTCGGCAGCCAGTACTTCGACCAGAACGGCAACACCACCACGGCGTCCGCGGCGTACTTTACGCGCGACGTGCAGATCCAGTACTGGACGTGGTCCGCGTCGACGGGCGTCTTCGCCGCGCCGGTGAACCCGTACGCGGCGCCGACCGGGCCGTACCTCTTCCACATCGCCGTCGCGACGCACTGGCCGGTGCGCGGTCAGACGATTTACACGTCGGGCAACAGCACCTCGCCGAACGGGTGCGTGGCGGGCGGGGCCGCGGTGGCGGTCGGCCTCGGCTGCGTGACGGTCAGTACTTTCGTGACGCCGTAGGAGCGACATGGCGATGTACCGGCAGACCCAGGCTTCCAGGCGGCCGGCCGATCTGGGGATGACCCTGATCGAGCTGATCATCGTGCTCGCGATCCTGTCCATGGCGTCGGGCGCGATGTTCTCGCTGCTGTTCGCGAGCCTCAAGGCCTACTGGAAGGGCGACGTGGCGACGCAGGTCCAGCAGGGGGCGCGGATCTCCGTCGACCGCATGACCCGCGATCTCCGGCAGGCGGGCCAGCTGCTCAACGGGGTGACGAAGACGGTCGGCCTCAACTCGGTGACGTTCAACACGTCGTGCACGCCGCCGCAGGTGAGCATGGTGCTGCCGCATCTGGCATCGGTCACGCTGACCCCGACGGGGACGATCTTCGCGACCGACGCGGAGACGAGCACGATGCCGAACCCGGGGCTGGTCCCCTACGCCGGCTCGTACGTCACGTACTACCTTGCTTCGTCGACCAATGGCCCGACGCCCAACACGACCGGGCCGTACCTGGTCCGCGCCACGTATGATCTCGTCGCCAACACGATCGCCGTGACGTTCGTTGCCAGCAACATCACCGGGCTCAGCCTGAATCCGGGGGGCGGGTGTCCCACGACGTCGGCCAAAGAGTTCACGATCCAGGTAACCGCGTCGCAAACGCAGACCGGACAGAACGTCTCGTCGCAGGCCACCGTGACCGACGACGTGATGCTCCGGAATTCCACGCTGACCTACTGAGGCGGACGATGATGCGGGGACGGGAAGGGGAACGCGGGACGGCGCTCATCACGGCGCTCATCATGCTCAGCGTGATGGGCATGTTCCTGTTCGGCTTTGAGTCGCTCAACCGCAGCGAGTTGGGGTTTGCCGGCTACAGCCGGGACAGCGCGCTCGCGTTCGGGGTCGCGGAGGGCGGCGTCCAAGAAGGGTTCAACTGGGTGCGGACGTTCGGCGGGATCCCGGGCACCACGTGCTTCGTCAACAGCATGACCTCCGGCGCGACGTGCGGGAGCAGTACGGTGACGCCCAATGCCAACACTATTGTCTTCCAGGCGCCGCTGGCCGCCGACCGCGCGATCTTTCCCATCCTGTCGCTGGGTTCGTCGTACGGCGCGCCGCGGGGGGTGCGCATCTTCGTGCGGGCGGTGATGAAGTCGGGGTTCGGCGACACGATCGTCGGCCCGCAGGTGACCTTCCAGGGCGACTCGTCCCCGATCGTCGGGGATACGTACTCCGACACGTCGATCGTGTTCGCGTCGTATGCAAAGTCGCCGCCGCCGGGATCAGGCGCGACAGCGACAACCCTCGTCGGTCCTCAGGTCATGGGCGGGACGACCATCGATGCGGGGAGCGGCGCGCAGGAGAAAGGATCGTTCAAGGCCGAGTGCGCGAACGGCTCGACTAGCGAGGTCGCGCCGACCGCGTGCACGGGGCAGAGCGGCCGGGCCACCGACGCCCAGGGCAACACGCTGCCGGTTAACTGGCATCCGGCGACGCCGCTCGGGATGGCGGCGGCGGACTTCACGACGCTCGTGAACCAATGTTACAGCGGCTGCCCGAGTCTTCCGGTGACGATCGTGACGGCGTCGCAGAACGGGAACGGCGTCATGAACTACACGCCCGTCTCGTATACGCCGTCGTATTGGAGCCTCAGCGGCGCCAACGGCAAAGTGCTGCTCGCGGTGGTGACGCAGCCGATCTGCGTGAGCGGGAGTACGGTGTCACTCCCGAGCGGTTCGCCGCCGTGCGGGACGGGCCGCTACTACGGGACGTCGACCGCCTGCACGACTCCTCCCTGCACGATGCGGTACCTGGACTGGGGACTGGTGTCTGACGATCTGACACGCGGCGCGGCGACTACGTTCTTCCAGGCGCCGTCCTGCACCGCGCCGTGCGCGAACGCCGGCAACCAGGAGGGCATCCGCTACATCCCGCTACTGCCGAGTATCGCTGTGACGTCGCTCGCCTGCCAGCAGAACGCGAACCCCGGGACGAACGTCTTCGATCAGGTGAACACCGGCGACGGCATCTCCTGTGCGTCGCCGGTCTCGACGATCAGCAGTACCAACGTCACGTTCAGCGGGACGAAGAGCAGCCCGGAGAGCCTCGTGATCGACAACGCTGGGTTGGGGGTCGTCCACATCAACGGGTCGATCGCCGGAAACAGCACGCTGACCTGCTCCAACACGAACTTCGACAACTACAACTTCGGCGTCATCTTCGCGACCGGCGACGTGGACATCGCCGCCAACACGGTCTTCACCGGCTTCATCTACACGCCCGGAAACGTGTACTCGCACGGTACGGTGGTGATCCAGGGCGGCGTGTTCTCCCAGAACGACCCGTCGAGCACCACGTCGGTCAACCAGGTCGACGATTTGGGCACCGTCAACTTCTGCGGCGGGGCGAGCACCGAGGTGGTGCTCAACCCGCAGATCTTCAACTTTTCCACGGTCTCGTGGCAGGACCGGCCGCTCGGGCAGCCGTGACACGAGACCGGAAGGGGACGTGAGGAGATGGCACGACACGGTGGGGCGGTAGGAGTCGATATCGGCAGCGCCGCGATCAAGATCGTCGAGCTCGCCGGCGACGGATCGGGGGGCAACGGCAACGGCGGCGCCGCGCGCGTCGCGGCGTCCATCCCGACGCCGGAGGGGGCGATCGAGGAGGGCCGGATTACGAACGTGCCGGCCGTCGGCCGGGCGCTGCGCGAGCTGGTCCAGGGCGCGGGCATCCGGACCCGACGGGCCGTCGCCGCGGTGAACGGCCAGGTCGCGCTGATGCGGGAGGTGCGCATGCCGCAGCTGCCCGCCGAGGAGATGCGGCAGGCCGCTCGCTTCGAGGTGGAGCGCTACCTGCCGTATCCGATCGCGGAGGTGACGTTCGACACGGTCGTCGTCGGCGAACAAGCCGACGGCGGTGCCACCAAGACGGATGTGCTCGTCGTCGCGGCGCGGACCGACGTGCTGAAGCAGCATGCCGGCGCGCTCCAGGCGGCGGGGCTCGAGCCCGCCGTGTTGGAAGTCGAGCCGCTCGCGGTCGTGCGCGCGGTGGCGAGCCGCGCGGCCGCGGACCAAGTCACGGCCTGCATCCATCTGGGTTCGAGCGTGACGATGATCCTCGTGGCCGAAGGCGAGGTCCCCCGGGTCATCCGGACGGTGGCCTTCGGCACGACGCAGCTGCTGGAAGCCGCGGCGTCGCGGGTCGGAGCCGACGGGGAGACCGCGGATGGGTTGCGGGCCCGGATCGCGGCCGGCGGGACCGGCGACGGGGTGCCCGGGTTGCGGGAGGCGCTGGACGACAGCCTCGCGCCGCTCGTGACGGAGATCCGGCGGTCGCTCGAGTACTACGGCGGCCGCTATCGTGCGGCGGCTCCGGCCCGCATCGTCGTCACCGGCGGGGGAGCCGGGCTGCCGGGTGTTACGACGTCGCTGACGTCCGCGCTGGACGTGCAGGTAGAGCTCGGGGATCCCTTCGCGGATCTCGGCGGGCTGCCGCAAGGCGCGGCGTCGCAGTCCGCTCCAGCCTACGCGGTCGCGGCCGGCTTGGCGCGCCGCGGGGTGGTGGAGTCATGATCCGCATCAATCTTCTGCCGCAGCGGCGCCGGCGGCGCTTCATCCCCGAGTCCGGGGTCGTCCTGGTGGCCCTCTTCGTGATCGGGGCGCTTGCCGCGTCGTACGCCTGGGAGACGTGGCGCAACAATCGGGTCGCCGCCGAGACCGCGCAGATCAATCAAAAACTGATCACCGTGCGCCGTCAGGTCGCCGAGGTGCTCGCGCTGGAGGTCAAGATCGAGGATCTCAAGGCGCGGGAGACGCTTCTCAAGTCGCTCGAGGCGAGAGAGGTCCCCTGGGCCGAGATGCTGGTCGACCTAGCCGACCGTACGCCCCACGATGCGTGGCTCGCCAACGCCTCGGTGAGCGGCAGCACGGCCACAGGGCTGTCGCTGCAGGGGTCGGGTCTTTCGTACGATGCCGTGGCCCGGTTCATGACCGCGCTCACCGGCTCGCGATTCTACAGCGATGTGGATCTGCAGGCCGCCCAGCGGTCGGTGACCGGCGGGACCCCGGTGGTGCAGTTCGGATTGTCGCTCAAGATGCGCCCGCTGCCGGTGCCGGTGGCACGGGCGACGCCGGCCGCACAGGAGTCGTCCCGATGAGTCGCCGCGAACGCGTCATGTTGATCGTCGCCGTAGTGCTTCTCGGCGCGATCGTCTTCAAGTATCTGATTTACGATCCGAAGGAGGCGGAGCACGCGACGCTGGTCGCCGCCCGCGATGCGGCGGCCGACGAGCTGGCCCGGGACGAGCGCATCGTGGCGCGCGCCGAGCAGGCCCGGGCGGAGTACGAGCGCCTGCGGAGCTACATCGCCACGGTCGAGCAGAAACTGCCGCAGCAGAAGGAGATTCCGGCGCTCCTCACGTCGATGGAACGCTATACCGGGAAGGTCGGAGTAGTGTTCCAGAGTATCCGCCCCGGGCCGCTCACCGCCGTGGGCGCTCCCTCCTCGAGCGGGCAGGCCCAGAAGCCGGGCGCCGGCGCGGGGCAGGCCGGTAGCGCGGCACAAGGCAGCACCACGGCGCGCCAAGTACCGTACTCGTCGATGCCCGTGGATCTCAGCATTCAAGGTACCTTCGCGCAGACGGTCGAGTACCTAAGAGGTCTGCGGAATTTTCCGCGGCTGGTCATCGTGGACGCGATCGCTCTTACGCCGCAGAAGTTCCCGCAACTCGGGGTCACGATCAGAGCGGAAATCTACACGACCGGAACGCCGTCCGGGCAGGTGGGAGATGCGCATTAACGTGAAGCGCCTTCGGGAGTACGCAAATCAACATCGTGTCGTGGCCGCGGTGATCGCGGTCGCGCTGGCCGCGGTAGCGGCCTGGGAGATCTACGCGGGGTTTGCTTCAGGCGGTCCGGCGGCGACGCCGGCCGCCGAGCGGCCTACCGCGCCGTCCGCGCCGGCGGGGACTCCGTCCGGCACCGCCGCCGGTCCTTCGGCGGGCGCCGCGCTGCGCGCGGCGGGGCATCTCACCGGCGTGGCGGCACCGGCGCTGCCGGGCGAGCCTTCGTCCTCCGGCGCGGCAGCACCCGCCGGCACGACAACCGGCGGTGCGACCGCCGCCGCAGGCGCGGCGCCTGGGGGCCAGGCTGCCGCGGCCGCTCCATCCGGCTCGCAGCCGGTTGCCGGCCGTCCCTCGCCGGCCACCGGCCGGCCCGACCCGTTCTCGCCCCTCGCGACGGCGGGCAGTGGTTCGCCGGCTGCGGCCTCCAACCCGCCCCTGCCGCCGGTCCCGCCGCTCGCGCCAGGAATGCTCGGCCCGTCGGCGTCCGCTCCGCCCGGTCCGGGAATGCCGGCCGTTCCAAACCCGAGGGGGCAGCTTCAGCTCACGGGCATCGTCGACGGCGCGGCCGCGGTCGCGATTCTCACCGACGGGGCCGGCTCCTACATCGTGGCACCTGGAGATATCGTCACGGCCGACGTCCGGGTCGTCGCCATCGACGCCGGAAATCGCACGGTGACGCTTACGTCACAGAATCAATCGTGGCAGCTCGCGCTTGGAGGGGGGACGAGTCGATGAGTCGGGTAGCAGTGACTTCCGGATCGAGGTTCGTGCCGCACGCCGCGTCGTGGGCGGTCGTCTTGGCGCTGGTGTGCGCCGCGCTCCCGGTCGGGGCCCTGGCTCAAACCTCGGCGGCCGTCACCGTGCAGCGAGTGAACGTCGTGGAGGAGGCCGGCGCCGTGGAAATCGCCATCGAGGCGACCGGACCCGTAGATTACCGGACGACGGTCATCGGGGATCCCGTTCGGTACGTCGTCGATCTGCCCTCGGCCCGAAACGGCCTCAACTGGGCGACACGCCGGTTCGACGTCGGCGCGCTTCAGTCCGTGCGGGTCGGTCAGCTCACGGACATGCCGCCGGTGACGCGGATCGTGATCGACCTGGCCAAACCGGTGCAGTGGTCGATGCGGCGCGTGACGCCGCAGATGGTGATCGCGCGCCTCGCCGTCCCCGAGGCCCATGGACCCGCCGCCAGCCCGTGGAGCGCCGATCCGGCCGCGCCGGCGGCCGCGCTTGCCTCCGCGCCGCCCGCTCCTGAACGTCCATGGGGCGCGCCCGCGCCGGACGGCGGTGCCGCCGCCCCGAGCGTAAACGTGCGGGCCGCGCCGCCGGCGGGTGTGCCCGGCATCGTCGTCGCCCAAGCCGGCGGGACGGCACGGCTCCTGACCCTGGATCTGCGCGACGCGCTGCTCGGCGACGTATTGGACGCGCTCGCCCGTTTGTGCAGCTTCAACGTCGTCACGGACGCGTCGGCGAGCGGCGCGCGCGTCACCGTGCACCTCGTCGGGGTCACGTGTGACGAGGCGATGCGCTTCGTACTGGACGCGAATGGCCTCGGCTACCGGCGCGTCGGCGAGACGCTGATCGTGCAGCCCATCGCCAAGCTCACGCCGCCTCCGCCCGGCCCGGTGATGCGGGTCTACCGTCTCCAGTATCTGCAGCCGCCGATCGCCCAGCAGGAAGCCCTCGTCGGCGGCGCCGGCACCGGCGCCACGCTCACCGGCGGGGCCGGACCTCTCAAGAAAGACGTCGCCGCCATCACGGCGCTGTTTGCCGGAACCGGAGCGCAGATCGCCTACGACGACCGGTTGAATTCGCTGATCGTGACCGGCACGCCGGCCCAGCAGGACGCGGTGGTCGCGCTGCTGCGGCAGCTCGATGTGCCGGTCCCGCAGGTGGTCGTCCAGGCTCTCGTGGTGGACATCACCGCGACGTCGCTCAAGAACCTCGGCATCCAATGGTCTATCGCGAACGGCGTCAATTTCACGGAGGCGCCGCCCGTGCCGGGGCAGTTCGGAATCGGCGCGATCACGCGCGACGCGCTGGCGGCCAAGCTCACCGCTCTCATCACGATCGGCAACGCGAAGGTGCTGAGCGATCCGCGCCTCGCGACGTTCGACGGCCAGGAGGCCCTGATTTTCGCCGGCGACCAGATTCCGATCGTCAACACCACGACGGCCGGCAACCCGCCCGTGACGAGCCAAACGGTGACGTTTCAGCCGATCGGGGTGACACTGAAAATCGTGCCGAAGATCAATTCCGACCGCACGATCAACGTGCTGACACACCCGCTCGTCACCACGGCGACGTCGTTCACGCCCGCGACGAGCTCAAACCCGAACGGGCTCCCGATCATCGCGACCCGTGAGGCGGTGACGAGCCTGCGCGTCTCGGACGGCGACTCCGTCATTCTCGGCGGGTTGATGCGGTACTCCGACGTCAAGAACCTCCAGAAGATACCGCTGCTCGGCGACCTGCCGTTCCTCGGCCAGCTGTTCCGGTTCGCGACCGTCAACCACACCGAATCCGAGGTCGTAATCGTTCTGACCCCGCGCATCGTGTCGACGGGGCAGCCGGTGCCGCAGCCCTAGCGGTACGCACCGCGCGCCGCCGGACGCGGCGCGCGCACCGGAGCGTTTGACGTGATGAGCATCTGGGTCCGGGTGGTGTATGCGTTGCTGGCGGCGGCCGTCGCCCTCGCCGCGGCGGCTCCCGCCGGCGCCGCGGATCCGCGTGGGTTCCTCGACGCGGGGTGGCGCGCCTACCGGGCCGGGGATATGGCGGGCGCCGAGACCGCGTTTGCGCGCGCGGCGGCCGCCGCGCCCGAGTCCGCGACGCCGGCCGTGTGGCTCGGCGCCGTGTTGGTGGCGCGCGGCGATCGCGCCACGGCGCAGCGTTGGTTTCAGGCCGCGCTGCTGCGGCACCCGACGATGGCCGAGGCCGGGTACGCGGAAGCGTGGCTCGCTCGATTGGGCATCGACACCGGGCGGCCGCGCTGGCAGACCGGCACACTCGAGGGCTTGGCGCAATTCGTGCGTTCCTCGAATCCGCGGCTGTCGTGGGGGCAGGCCCTCTGGGTCGCAAACGCCATCCGCACGGCCTCGCACAACGAGGGCATCGACGGCCGGATTCTGGCCGCCGTCCTCTACATCGAGAGCCGGTTCGAGCATCAATCGATTTCATCCGCCGGCGCCGAAGGTCTCGGCCAGCTCATGCCGGACACGGCCGCCGGCCTCGGCGTCAATCCCCGCGATCCGTGGCAGAACGTCCTCGGCGCGGCGCGACTGCTGCGCGAGGACTACAGCGAACTGGGCAGCTGGCCGCTGACGCTCGCAGCGTATAATGCCGGGAGCGGCGCCGTACGGCGATGGGGCGGGATCCCGCCTTACGCGGAGACGCAGTGGTACGTCTGGGCGGTCCTGTGGGTCGCCGACGGTCTCACTTAACCGCGCCGCAGGGCCGGCCCCTTTCATTCTCTGAAAGACAGCGGCGGCGCACCCGAGCAAAGGCATAACGCACGGCCCCGCGTTCCGGCGATGTCGCCGGGAACGCGGGGCCGCGGACGAGTGCGGTCTACTTAGTCCTGGCTACGGCTGTCCGGAATCCCCCGCCTGCCGCATGAGCCGGTCGGTGTCCGCGTTGGTCATCCACTTCTTCGAGCTGTCATGCACGAGATAGCGTAGGTACCCCGAGAGTGAGAGAAAGTGCGTCTCGACGGTGTATGCTCGCAGGTGGCTGACGTCGGGCAGCCCGGCGGAGCCGGACGACGTCGCCGGGCTCGCGGCAGGCGGTGCGGCGTGCGAGGTAACGGGTCCGGCCGGCGTCGTCGGCTGGCCCGGCATAGCGGTGGCCGGCCTGAAGACGAGAATCGCGGCCACCGAGTCGTGATCGATGCCGAACGCGACGCCGGCGTCCGTGTACACGACCCCCGGATAGCCCTCCACCACGCCGTGTGCGTAGGTCTGGCCGAGGTCGCGGACGACCGCGGTTAGCGGGGTGCCCAGCGCGATCCCGTTGACGCCGCCGATCACGCTGTTGGTCGTGGACACGGCCTGCACGGTGTCGCCGTGCGCGTACACCGTGATGCCGTAGCGGTCGAAACCGTAGCCCAGGAGTCCATCGCTGCCGGTCAGCCGGACGGCGGACGGCGTGCCGAACCGGTTCAGAACATCGCCGATCGGCGCGCCAAGCTGGATATCCGCAAGCGCTTGTCCGGGGACCACCGACGACGCGCCCACGGCAGGCCGCCATGCGTGCCCGGTAGCAAGCGGAATGATGGCGACGAAGACGACCAGAACGAGCAGAATCCGCTGTCGCATGCAGTTACCCCCCGTAACCCGGGTTTCGCCCTTCATGGGCCAACATGCCCCGGATCCACCGCGGTTAGACCAGTCGTTCGGGTGCGCGAGGGCGGGCGCCGGGGGCGTTCGCGACAGGGAAACTTGCCCGGCACGCGAATACGCGAACGCATGATCCGGGATACCCTGACGTCGCGGCGGGACGGCCCCGGCGGCGCACCGGGGAGCCGCGAAGGGCGCGCCGGTGGCTGAAGCGATCGCCTTCGTCTTCGGCGCGATCTTCGGCAGTTTTGCCAACGTGCTCATTCACCGGCTTCCTCGCCGGCAGTCGATCGTCGCTCCCGGTTCGTGCTGTCCGTCGTGCGGCGCGCCGATTCGCCCGTGGGACAACGTTCCGGTCGTCAGTTACCTGCTGCTCCGCGGACGCTGCCGGGCCTGCGGAGCGCGGATCTCGCCGCGCTATCTCATCGTCGAAATCGCCACGGGAGCGCTCATCGCGGGGGTCGTCTGGCGGTTTGGCCTGTCGCTGGCCGCCTTGCGATACGGCGTGCTGGCGTTCGCGCTGCTCGTCATCTTCTTCACGGATCTCGAGCATCAGATCATCCCGAACGCCGTGACCTATCCGGGGATCTTGGTCGGACTCGTCCTCAGCGCCGCGTCCGGCCAGTTGGCCGTTTCGGTCGCCGCAGGGGCGGCCGCCGGGCTGGCGTTTCTCCTTCTCGGCGTCCTGAGTCGCGGGGGCATGGGCGGGGGAGACACCAAGCTCGCCGCGATGATCGGCGCGTTCCTCGGGTCGCCGGCGGTGATCGTCGCGCTGTTTCTCGCGGTTGCGCTCGGCGGGGTGGCCGGGCTGCTGCTCCTGGCTCTGCGCCTGCGGGGCCGGAAGGACTCGATCCCGTTCGGACCCGCGATGGCGACCGGTGCAATGATCGCGGTGTTTGGGTCGAACGCGATCGTGCATTGGTACCTGTCGACGATGTTCTGACGGGACATTGCCGCGCCGAGATGTCGGCCCGGCGCGTCTCCCTGGCGGACGGGGCGACGGAGATAGTGCCGCGCGAGCCACATCGCCGCGGTGATGACGAGACCGATGAGGATGAGCACTACGATGAGTTCGATGATTGTAAAGCCCGGCTCCCGGCGCACTCGCTTACTCAGGGCCGCGTACATATTCACCCTCCGTTAAGGCCGGCGCCTCCAGGCGGCTCAGCGCGACTGCGATGCCGGTCAATACCCAAAAGACATTGGCGTTTCCGATATGGCTCCACAGGAACTGGAGCCAGACGGCATACGCGGCAAGACCCGCGAAGACCCCGGCCGCTTCTGCCCCGAGCGAAGACGCCGGCCTGCGCGCCGCGCTGCGGGCCGCGCCCAGCGCGACCGCCCAAATCCACAGATAGGCCGCGAGCCCGGCGAGTCCCATGTTGACCGCAACTTGCAGGATGTCGTTGTGGGCGACGTCGATCAGGACGCTGGCGTCGCCGAATACGCGGTGGTAGTCGGGCGCGCCGATCCCGGGAAGATGCCCGGCGACGGCTGAGAATCCCCAGCCGAGGACGGGTCGCTCCCGAATCATCGGAAGGACGTGCCGCCAGATCCACAGTTTCCCCTGCATCGAGCTGTCTAGGGGGTTGGCCGCCGATCGCGCGCGGGCGCCGAGCGAGACATCGGGCTGGGTGGCCGTCATGATCGTCGTGATCGCGGCAAAGGCAAGGCCGAGGAGCGCCAGCCGCCGGTACACCTGCGCGGACCGCGGGAGCCGGGACAGCAGGATGACGGTGGCAAGTCCGGAGGCCGCCCACGCCGACCGCGTCTGCGACCCGACAAGCGCGGCATAGAGTAAGATGCTGGCCGCCGCGGCCCACCGCCGCCGGTGGAGTTCGTGAGCGCCCGCCGCGATTGCGAGCCCGATCGGCAGCACCAACGCGGCATAGCCCCCGAGAAAGTCCGGATTCGCGAGCGTGCCCCAACTGCGGAACCCGTAATCGAAGGGCGCGTTCCCGATCCATCGCGTGGCGTCGAAGCCGTAGAATTGACCGGCGCCCGCCGCGCCGATGAGCGCTCCGGCGCCCAGCAGGACGGCGAGGACCTCGCGGACCTCAAGGCCCGACAGCCGCGCGGCGCCGAGCGCCATCGGCAGAAAGACGAAGTAGTCGAGCAGACCGTCGCCGCGGGCGGGACTGGGCAGGAAGCTCGCGCGCGGATGTACCCCCAGCACGGTTGCGAGCACCGCCAGCGCACCGAAAATCACGACCGGGGCATCGAGCGGCGAGCGTCGAAGCGATTCGCCCGAGCGGAGGGCGACGCATCCGCCGATCAGGAGCACGCACCCCGCGAGGAGCGTGCCGGCGACTTTCATCGGATTGGTGGGCAGCATCGGCACGCCGGCCGCGCACAGCACCAGCGCCATGACCAGAGCGCGCCGGGCGAACGCTTGCGACGGTGCCGCGGCGGGCGCGCCGCCTGTCGCCGGCGGCCGGCATTCGCGGCCGGCCGGCGAGCGATGCGCGCGGTCGCCGGCATCGAGAGCGGACGTGATCGAGGTCTGCCGTTCCATGCGGCACTCATGATAAATGAGGCCCGGCCGGCGCGGCAAGTCCGCGCCGCCGCGTTGACACTCGTTCGGCGCGGATGCTATCCTCTGGTTGCCCCGTGATGCTCTCCGCGGGACACACGTACATCGAGGTCCGGGAGGCCCCGGGTGGGCGAGAACGAGGACGTAATCACCCTACTGGACGAGGAAGGCGTCGAGCACGAGTTCGGCATCGTGGACGTCCTGGAAGTCAGCGATCAGCGTTACGCGATCCTCCAGCCGCTCGAAGCCGGCGAAGAGCCCGACACCGCCGTCATCTTCCGGATGGAAGGCGACTCGCTCGTCACGATCGAGGACGACGCGGAGTTCGAGCGCGTCCGCGCGGCCTTCGAAGCCGAGG
Source organism: bacterium (assembly GCA_035691305.1). Lineage (NCBI taxonomy): Bacteria > bacterium. The sequence goes on along the minus strand of DASSJF010000069.1, from coordinate 69,635 downwards.
GAGACAGCGGCGACGGCGAGGCCGGTCCGTCCGACGCGAACGGCGCCGGCGAGGCGGCGCCCAACTCCTCCAACGGCGCCGATCTGCCGCCGGGCGACCGCGACAGCAGTCAGTCCCACTGACGGTCGCGGGGCGCGGTGTGGGGCGGTGGCTGCGGCCGGACGCCGAGGCCGATTCGATCTACGCGATTGACCCCACCGCGCTGCGCGCCCGCGGTATCCGCGGCGTGATCCTCGATCTCGACAACACCATCGTGCCGTGGGGCGCGTGGGACGTGCCCCAGGCGCTCGGTCCCTGGATCGCGGCGGCGCGAGCCGTCGGGCTGCGCCTGTGCATCGTGAGCAATAACATCGGCAGCCGGGTCGCGCGTCTTGCCGCCGCCCTGGACCTTCCGATCGTGCCCGCCACCTTGATGGCGTGGAAGCCGCGTCGCGGACCGCTGCGTCGGGCGATCGAGATTATGAGCACCTCACCGGAGACGACGGCGCTCGTCGGCGATCAACGGCTCACGGATATCCTGGGCGGCAACCGGCTCGGCCTCTATACCATTCTCGTGCATCCGCTGACCGACCGCGGCTTCGTGTTGACCCGCTTCACGCGCTTGGCGGAGCGGCTGATCGCCGCCCGCATGCGGAAGCGCGCGTGATTACGGCCGCCGCGGACCACCTGACGCGGACGCGGATGTACCTCACCGGGGTCCAGGCGGACGCGTTGCTCGTCGGGCGGCCGGAAAACCGGCGCTACGTCACCGGTTTCACCGGATCCGCGGGGCTCGTCGTGGTCACGTCGTCGGAGGCGATCCTCGCCGTCGACTTTCGCTACTACGAGCAGGCGGAGGCGCAGGCGCCGGGGTGCCGGGTCATTCGCGGCGGGGCCGATCCCGCGAAGGCGCTCGCCGAAGCGGTCAAGGCGCAGGCGCCGGCGCGCATCGGGTTCGAATCCGAGTTCATGCCGTACGCCCAGGTCGAGCGGCTGCGCGAGCGTTTCGCCCCCTCGGAGCTCGTGCCGCTCGCCGACGTGGACCGCATCCGCTGGATCAAGGACGGCGCCGAGATCGCCGCGATCGCGCGGGCCGGCGAGATCGCCGACGCGGCCTTTGAGCATCTGCTGAACGCGCTCCGGCCCGGAATGACGGAGCGTGACGCCGCGCTCGAACTCGAGATCGCGATGCGGCGGGCCGGAGCGGAGCGGCTGGCGTTCGACACCGTGCTTGCCAGCGGCCCGCGGGGCGCGCTGCCGCACGGCCGCGCCACCGACCGCGTCATGCGGCGCGGCGAGTTCGTGACGGTCGACTTCGGCGCGGTGTACGATGGTTACGTGTCGGACTGCACCCGCACCGTGGCGCTCGGCCCGGTCGACGGCCGGCAGCGCGAGGTCTACGACGTGGTGCTCGCCGCGCAGCGGCGCGGGCTCGAGGCGGTCTGCGCGGGCGTGGCGTGCCGTGACGTCGACGCCGCCGCGCGCGCCGTGATCGCCGCCGCCGGTTTCGGCGAGGCATTCGGCCACTCGCTGGGACACGGCATCGGTCTCGACGTGCACGAGGGTCCGCCGGTGTCGCCGCGCGCCGATGCCGTGCTGCAGGCGGGGATGGTCGTCACGATCGAGCCCGGCATCTATCTGCCGGGGTGGGGCGGTGTGCGGATCGAGGACGCGGTGGTGGTGGAAGACCGGGCGCCGCGGGTCCTGACGCGCCTCTCGAAGGAATTGATTTCGCTGCCGGTCTGACGCGCCGTCTCCCGCGTCCTCCGGCGTTGACAGCCTGGGCGTCAGACGCGAAAATACCTCCGGACCCGCCACTACGGGGCCCGACGGGACAAGGTGAAACCAGCGTGATCTCCTCGAACGACTTTCGCCCCGGCGTGCACGTCCTGCTCGACGGCGACCTCTATGCGATCGTTGAATCCCAGCACGTCAAGGTCGGCCGCGGGCCGGCGTACGTGAAGGCGAAGGTTCGCAACACCAAGACCGGGTCGATTACCGAACGCACGTTCAGGGCGGGCGAGCGCGTGCCGCTCGTCTATCTCGAAAAGCGCACCATGCAGTACCTCTACAGTACGGGCGACGAGTACGTCGTGATGGACAAGAACAGCTACGAGCAGTTGACCCTGGGCCGCGGACTCTTCGGGGATGCGGTGCGGTTCCTCCGGGAGAACCTCGATGTGACGGTCGTCTTCCACGGCGACACGCCGATCGCGGCGGAATTGCCCAACTCCGTCGACCTCAAGATCGTGGAAACTGCCCCCGGGGTACGCGGCGACACCGTAAGCGGCGGGAACAAGCCGGCGACGCTTGAGACCGGCGCGGTGGTGAACGTGCCGCTCTTCGTCGAGACCGGCGAGACGATCCGCGTCGACACCCGCACCGGGAGCTACGTCGAGCGGGTGCGGTAGACTTCCGCGAAGGCCGTTGTCGTGGCGCGTGCGCCGCAGCCGCGTTGGACGCGCATGGCAGGCTATGTTACAATTCAACCGCGTGACGGCGGGGACACGCGTAGCTCCGGCGGTGTTCCGGCTCGCGCGTAGGACATCGCGGAGGTGGAGCATTTATGAGCCCTGAGCCAGAGGGCGGTACCGTGGTCGCCGTGGACGAGTTCCGGCGGCACGCAAACGACAGCGGATCGCCGGACGTCCAGATCGCCAGACTGACCGAGCGGATCAACCATCTCAGCGAGCACCTGCGCGTCCATCAAAAAGACTTTCACTCCCGCAGGGGCCTGCTCAAAATGGTGGGGCAGCGGCGCCGGCTCCTGACGTACCTCAGCACCCACGACCTCGCGCGGTACCGCGCGATCGTGGAAAAGCTCGGGTTGCGACGCTAGCCGTCGCCGGCCGACGGGACCGCTCCGCGACGGCAGAGCGGGCCGGCGGTCCCGACGTTTCCGCGGGCGTACCATGAGGAGGTTTGAATGGCAACGGAAGTGACCGACGTACGAACCGGCCGGGTATCGTTGGAGGTCGGGGGCAAGACCGTATCGATTGAGACCGGGAAACTCGCGCGCCAGGCCGACGGCGCGGTCGTCGTCCGGTGCGGCGACTCGATGGTGCTTGTCACCGCTACGATGTCGTCCGCGCCCCGAGAAGGGATCGATTTCTTCCCCCTGACCTGCGACTACGAAGAGAAGATGTTCGCCGCCGGGAAAATCCCCGGCGGTTTCTTCAAGCGCGAGGGCCGTCCGGGCGAGCGCGCCACGCTGACGGCGCGGCTCATGGACCGTCCGCTGCGGCCGCTGTTTCCGAAGGGCTTCCGCAACGACGTGCAGGTCGTCGCCACGGTGCTCAGCACCGACATGGAGAACACGCCCGACATTCTCGCCGTCGTCGGCGCGGGCGCGGCGCTCGCGATCTCGCGCATCCCGTGGGCCGGTCCAATCGCGGCGGTCCGCGTGGGCCTGATCGACGGGCAACTTGTCGTGAACCCGCCGCTCCCGGCGATCGACGAGAAGACGACCGACCTCGATCTCGTGGTCGCCGGCACCGCCGACGCGATCACCATGGTCGAGGCGGGCGCCCGCGAGGTCCCGGAGGCGCGGCTCCTCGAGGCGTTCGACCTCGCACACACGGAGATCCGCCGGATCATCGAGGCGATCAACGACCTGGTCCGCCAGGCCGGGCACCCGAAGATGGAGCCCGCGCTCGCGGCGCCCCCGAAGGAGATCGTGGACGCGGTGCGCGCCGCCGCCGGACCGCGCCTCGCCGAGGCGCTGCGGTCGGCGGACAAGCACGCGCGCGAGCAGGCCGTCGCCGAGGTCGCGGGAGACGTGCAGGAGGCGCTGGCCGCACAGTTCCAGAGTCAGCACAAGGCAATCGGCGAAGCGCTTGACGCGCTGACCAAGAACGAAGTCCGTCGCATGATCCTCGACGAGGGCGTGCGCACCGATGGCCGGACGACGGTCCAGATCCGTCCGCTGTCCGCGGAGGTCGGCCTGCTGCCGCGCGCGCACGGATCGGGGCTCTTCCGGCGCGGCCAGACCCAGGTCCTGACCGCGGTGACGCTGGGGACCGGGCAGGACGAGCAGATCATCGATGACCTCAGTACCCGCGAGCGGAAGCGCTACATGCACCACTACGATTTCCCGCCGTACAGCGTTGGCGAGGCGCGGCCGATGCGCTCGCCGGGCCGCCGCGAGATCGGCCACGGCGCGCTCGCCGAGCGCGCGCTCGAACCCGTGCTGCCGCCGGAGGAAGCCTGGCCGTACTCGATGCGGCTCGTGTCCACCGTGCTGGAGAGCAACGGTTCCACGTCGATGGCGTCGGTCTGCGGCAGCACGCTGTCTCTGATGGACGCCGGCGTGCCGATCCGCAAGCCGGTGGGCGGCATCTCGATGGGCCTCATCACCGGGCCGGAAGGCGATCGGCGGACGGCCGTGCTGACGGACATCCAGGGCATCGAAGACGCGATGGGCGACATGGACTTCAAGGTCGCCGGCACCCGCGACGGCGTCACCGCGCTGCAGCTCGACATCAAAATCCAAGGGCTCAGCCGCGAGATCATTGAGCGCGCGTTCGCGCAGGCACGCGACGCCCGGCTGCAGATCCTCGACGTCATCGAGCGGACGATTCCGAAGCCGCGCGCGGATCTCTCGCCCTACGCGCCGCGGATCACGACGATCATGATCAACCCGGAGCGGATTCGCGAAGTGATCGGTCCCGGCGGCAAGATCATCAACAAGATCACGGCCGAGACCGGCGTCAAGATCGACATCGAGCAGGACGGCCGCGTGCTGATCGCGTCGGCGAACGGCGAGGCGGCCGCCCGCGCGCAGCGCATGATCGAGGACATCGTGCGCGAGGCCAAGCCGGGCGAAGTGTACAAGGGCCGCGTGACGCGCCTCATGAACTTCGGCGCGTTTGTCGAGATCTTCCCGGGCAAGGAAGGCCTGGTGCACATCTCCGAGCTGTCGCACGACCGGGTGGCGCGCGTCGAGGACGCGGTCAAGGTTGGCGACGAGATCGAAGTGAAGGTCAAGGAGATCGACAACCTCGGCCGGGTGAACCTCTCCCGCCGCGCGCTGCTGCCGCGCCCGGAGGGCCAGTCCGGCGAAGGCGGGGAGAACGAGGAGATGCACGCGGAGCGGTCCGGCACGGACCGGCGCGGCGGATACGACCGCGGCGACCGGGGCGGGCGGGATCACGACCGGCGGGGCGGGCGGCGCCACAGCGGGCCACGGCACGACGGCCCGCGCCACGACCGAAAGCCGTCCGACGGCGGCGCGCCGGGAGGATCGTGATCGCTTTGTACCCCGTCGCGCGCGAAGCCTCCGTAAGGAGGCTTCTTCGTTAATGGCGGTCGACGGAGCGCTGTACCGCCGCGCCGTGCTGCCGAACGGCCTCGTCGTTGTGACGGAGCCGATGGCCAACGTGCGCACGGTCTCGCTCGGCGTCTGGGTCGACGCGGGGTCCCGCTACGAGGATCCGCGCACGATGGGCGTGTCGCACTTCATCGAGCACGCGCTGTTCAAGGGCACGACGAGCCGCACGGCGCTGGCGATCGCGCAGGAGATGGACGCGCTCGGCGGGCACCTCAACGCGTTCACCGACCGCGAGCACACGTGCTTCTACCTCCGCGTGCTCAGCGACCACCTCGATGCGGCGCTCGGCGTGCTCGCCGACATGGTGCTGCACCCCGCGCTCGAGCCCGCGGCGATGGACCGGGAGCGACAGGTGATCCTCGAGGAGATCGCGAGCTACGAGGACGCGCCAGACGATCTCGTGCACGACGTTTTCGCGGCCGCGCTGTGGCCGGGCCATCCGCTCGGGTGGCCGGTCGCGGGGAGTGCGGCGAGCGTCGGCGGTCTGGGCCCGTCCGAGCTGCGGGCGTTCATGGAGGCGCGGTACCGGCCGGGCGTGTCGCTCGTCGCCGCGGCCGGTCAGCTGGACCACGACGAGGTCGTCGGTCGTGTCGGCCGCGCGCTCGGCGCCTGGAACGGCGCGGCCCGTCCGGCCGCGCTCACCGTGCCGGCCGCCCGGCGGGCGGCCGCGTTCCGGACCAAGGACGTCGAGCAGGTCCACCTGTGTCTCGGCGCGCCGGGCCTGCCGCAGAACCACCCCGACCGCTACGTCATGGCGGTGCTGGAGACGGCGCTCGGCGGCGGCATGAGCAGCCGGCTCTTCCAGGAGATCCGCGAGGAGCGGGGTCTCGCCTACTCCATCTCCGCCTATCACGCCGCCTATCGCGACACCGGCGCCTTCGTGGTCTACGCGGGCACGAGCCCGGGGACGTGCGTGGACGTGGTCCGGCTCACCGTCCGGATCCTCGCCGAGGCGCGCCGGGGGCTTCCGTTAGACGACGTCGCCCGCGCGAAGGAATCGCTCAAGGGCGGCCTGATGCTGGACCTCGAGACGCCGGGGAGCCGGATGTCCAAGCTCGCGCGGTCGGAGCAGTACTTCGGCCGCCAGTTTACGCTCGACGAGATCCTCGCCGCCGTGGACGGAGTGACGGAGACGGACGTGCGCCGCGTCGCCGGCACCGTTCTCGACCCGGCGGCGTTCACGTTTGCGGCAGTCGGGCCGTTCGACCAGTACCGAGAGTTGACAAAAGCCCTCGAGGGAGCGGTGCAGGATGGCGATGCATAGGGTCGTCGTGGCGGGCGCGGCGGGGCGGATGGGACGGGCCGCGGTGCGGACGATCGCGCGGCGGGACGACATGACGCTTGTCGGCGCGCTTGGGCGGACGAGCGCGCTCGGGCAGGATGCCGGCGTCGTCGCCGGCGCGGGCGCGATCGGCGTGCAGGTCGGCGCGGATCTCGGCCAGATCTTCCTCACCGCGCGGCCGACGGTGCTCGTCGACTTCAGCCACGGCGACGCGGCGGCCGCGCACGCCGAGGTCGCGCTGGACCACCACGTGCCGTCGATCATCGGTGCGACGGGCCTGTCGGCGGACGCTCTCGCGCTGCTTGCGGCGCGCGCCGCGGCGGAGGAGACCGGGGTGCTGCTCGCGCCGAACTTCGCGGTCGGGGCGCTCTTGATGATGGAGTTCGCGGGGCGGGCGGCCCGCTTCTTCCCGCACGTCGAGATCACGGAGCTTCACCACGATCGAAAGCGGGACGCGCCGTCGGGGACGGCGGCGCGGACGGCGCGCCTGGTGGCGGCGGCGCGGGGTCCGGCGCCCGCGCCGGCGGTCCGGGAGACCGAGCAGGTCCCGGGCGCCCGCGGCGGGGTGATCGAGGGAATCCACGTGCACAGCGTCCGGCTGCCCGGCCTGGTCGCCCACCAAGAGGTGCTCTTCGGGGGCGCCGGGCAGACGCTCTCGATTCGGCACGACTCCGTGAGCGAGGACTGTTTCATGCCCGGGGTGGTGCTGGCGATCCAAAAGGCGGGGACCCTCCGGACCTTCGTGGAGGGCCTCGAGCATCTGCTTGATCTCTGAGCACCGGGCGAATGGAGGTGTCGTGATGGCAGGGGGCTATCGAGTAGCGGTCGTCGGCGCGACGGGCGCCGTCGGCCGCGAGGTGCTGCGGATCTTGGAGTCGCGGCGGTTTCCGGTCGCGCGGCTGCGGACCGTGGCGACGACGCGGTCGGCCGGGCAGCGCATCGGGCCGAACGTGGTCGAGCCGATCGCGCCGGAGGTCTTCGACGGCGTTGACGTCGCGATCTTCGACACGCCGGACGAGGCGGCCGCGGAGTGGGTGCCCGTCGCCGCGGCGCGAGGCGCCTGGGCGATCGACAACTCCGCCGCGTTCCGGATGGCCGACGGCGTCCCGCTGGTGATTCCGGAAGTTAACGCACACGCGCTCCGGCGCGCGTCACGGCGGATCATCGCCAATCCGAACTGCACGACGGCGACGGTGGCGGTGCCGCTCGCGCCGCTCCACCGGGCGGCGCATCTCAGGCGGTTGATCGCGTGTTCGTATCAGTCCGCATCCGGCGCCGGCCAGCGCGGGCTCGACCAGTTGTGGGCGGAGTTGAAGGAAGCCGCCGCGACGGGCCGCGCCCCGCAGGCGCCCCGCGGCGAAGCATCGCCCAGGCATCCGCTGGCGCTCAACATCATCCCGGCCGTCGGCTCGCTGCGCGGCGCGCACACGAGCGAAGAGGCGAAAATGCAGGCCGAGCTTCGCAAGATGCTCGACGCACCCGACCTCGTCTGCGGCGCCACCTGCGTCCGCGTCCCGACGCTGCGGGCGCACGGCGTCGCCGCGCACGCCGAGTTCGCCGAGCCGCTGTCTGCGGTGCGGGCCCGTGAGTTGCTGGCCGGCGCTCCGGGCGTGGAGGTGGTCGACGATCCGGCCGCGGGCGACATTCCGACCGCGATCGCGGCGTCGGACCGCGAGCCCTGCTATGTCGGGCGCATCCGCACCGACGCCGCGGGTTGTCTCGCGTTCTTCGCGGTGACCGACAATCTGTGGAAGGGCGCCGCGCTCAACACCGTGCAGATCGCGGAAACACTCGTACGCGATGGGCTGCTCGCGGGCGCCCGCGCGTAGGCGGGAGGCGCGAAGGCGCGGGCGGTCCCGCGGAGACCGGAAAAGACGTTTGTCACGGAAACGGTGAAGGAGGCGGCGCCCGAGGGGTGAACGTCTCCACCAACATCAAGGCAAGGGGGTGACCGGGATGGCGGAGTTTGGGCGTGTGATCACGGCGATGGTGACGCCGATGGATAAGTCCCTCGCGGTCGATTACGCGAAGGCGGCCTCCCTTGCGAAGCGCCTGGTCGATCACGGCTCGGACGGCCTCGTGGTCTGCGGGACGACGGGCGAGTCGCCGACGCTGAGCGATGAAGAGAAGATCCGGATGTTCCGTACGGTCCGCGAAGCCGTCCGCCCGCAGACGGCGGTGATCGCGGGGACCGGGACGTACGATACCGCACACAGCATCCATCTCACGAAGGAAGCGGAGCAGATCGGCTGTGATGGCGTCCTGCTCGTCAACCCCTACTACAACAAGCCGTCGCAGGAAGGGCTGTACCGGCACTTTCGCGCGATCGCCGAGAGCACGCGCCTGCCGGTGATGCTTTACAATATTCAGGGCCGGACGTCGGTCAACTGCGAGCCGGCCACGATTGCCCGTCTCGCCGAGGTCCCGAATATCGTCGCGGTCAAAGAGGCGAGCGGCAGCCTCGACCAGATGTCGCAGATCCGCAAGCTGACGCCGCCCTCGTTCAGGCTCTACAGCGGCGACGACAGCCTGACACTTCCGCTGCTCGCCGTTGGAGGCTACGGGATCGTGAGCGTCGCGTCGCACATCGCGGGGCGCGAGATCAAGGAGATGATCCTCGCGTTCGAGGCGGGCGACGTCCGGAAGGCGCAGACAATCCACATGAGGTTGTGGCCGCTGTTCAAGGTTTTGTTCATCACGACGAACCCGACGCCGGTGAAGGCCGCGCTCGCGATGACGGGCTTCGACGCGGGCGGTCTGCGTCTGCCGATGGTCGAAGTCACGGCGAAAGAGCGGGAGCAGATCGCGGGGGTGCTGAAGGAGCTGGCGCCGACCGCGGTGCCCGCGTAGCGCCCCGGGTCACCGACCGGCACTCCGCGCAAGTCGGGGGGATGGCGCGATGGCCGCCCAGCGGTCCGGAGGGGGGCTGGGCGTGCGCAGCTTTTTGCCCATCCTCGTGCTCGACATCGCGTGCCCGTACGTGACGTACCAATACCTGCGCGGGCACGTCCCGCAGATGCCGGCGGTCACCGCGTTGCTCCTGTCGGGGATGTTCCCGGTTCTCAATAACTTGGTGAGCCTGGCCAAGAGCCGAACGCTCGACATTATTGGCATCGTCATCGTGGTCGGCATCGCGGTCGGGGCCGCGACCGCTTTCGTCACCGGCGACGAGAAGCTGCTGCTGATTCGCGAGTCGTTCGTGACCGGCGCGCTGGCTCTCGTTTGCCTGTCGTCGCTTCTCTGGCCGCGGCCGCTCTTGTTTTTCGTCGGCCGGGATTTCAGCACGGGCCACGATCCCGCGAAGATCGCCGCGTTCAACGCGGTCTGGGAGCGACCCGGGGCCCGCCGCGTCTTCCGGGTAATGACGATTGTCTGGGGACTGGGATGGCTCGGGGAGTTTTTATTGAAGGTCGTGCTCGTGCTGACGCTGACGGTTCCCCAGGTTCTGGTCGTCGGCCCCATCGAGTCCAACGGCATCACGATCGCGCTGATCCTCTGGACCATCCGCTACGCCAACGAGTCGCGGCGCCGCGGCGAAGCAGTCCGGGCCGCGCAGGCGGCCGAGACAGGGTAGGCACCCGGGCGGCCGTCTTCACACCCTTGGGGCTCTTCACAATCGAACGCGTTCACACATATGAGCTACTTGTGATTTTTCTGAACGAAAGCGCTGCCCACCGCGCCTTCTGGGCATCCACAGTAGCGTATGACGATCGAACGGGGGGCGGCGGGCATGCGGCGGAGAGGCATCGCACCAAAGACGGCTCGTTGGGTGGCGGTGGCGGCTGTGGCGGCGCTGCTGGCGGCACCGGGGTTCGCGCAGCGCGCGTCGGCGCAGCCCGGATCGTACACCGGGCTCGTGATCGTGGTCCGCGCGATCCATCTCGACCGGTCGATCAGTCCCGCGGTGCTGTCGCCCGCGGGTGAAATCATCTACGGGCGCGGCTGGTGGAAGCCGGGCCAGCTCAACGACGACTTCGCCGAGCGCTACGGCATCGTGGAATACGCGCCGACGCCCGAGACGGCCAACCGCGTGGGCCCGCGCCCGCTCGTAGTGTTCGCGATCGGCGTGACCGGGCCGGCGCTCTCCAACTTCAAGACCGACGTGGTTGTCAGCGATGAGGACGCGCTGCGGATCCGCGACGCGAACACGCGGAGCCGGTTCCTGCAGCAAATGCGGGTCGCGTTCGTCAACTAACCGCCGTGCACCGTTTGTCCTCCTCGCGGTCGCCGGCCGCGGCGCGTTCTGAGGAGCCGGTTCCGAGGGGAACCGGCTCCTCCGATGTAGGCGCCCGTGTTTTCGCTATTATGGTGGGCGTGGCGCGGGAGCGAAGAGAAGAACGGCTGGCGGCACTATGCCGCCGGGTGGCGCGGTGCCGACGCTGCCCGCTGTGGCGGCTCGCCACGCATCCCGTGCCGGGCGAAGGGGCTCCTCGTGCCGCGGTCATGGTTGTGGGGGAAGGCCCGGGCCGGCAGGAGGACCTTTCCGGCCGGCCGTTCGTGGGCCGCGCCGGCCGCCTGCTCGAGGAGCTGCTGGCGCACGCGGGGCTCCGGCGGGAAGACGTCTACATCACGAACGTCGTCAAACACCGCGCGGCGACGCACACCCCCTCGGGGCACGACCGGCCGCCCCACGCCCGCGAGATCGAAGCCTGCCGCGTCTGGCTCGAGACCCAAGTCGAGATCATCCGGCCCCGCGTAATCGTGACGCTCGGCCGGCATGCGCTGGCCGCGTTTCTGCCGCACGCCGCGATCGGTGAATGCCACGGGTCACCCCAACCGGGACGGGGCTGCACCATTCTACCGCTGTACCATCCGTCCTACGCGCTGCACAACCCGGGCGTGCGGCCTCTACTCTTCCGGGACATGGGTGCCCTCAAGCGTGTGCTTCGCGACGCCGGTGCGGTCGAAGCCCGCGGATGAACGCGCCGTCCCTGCTCCGCGCCACCGGGGCCGCAGTCGGCGGCCGCAGTCGGCCGGCCCGGCAGGTGTTCGAGCCTCGTTTCGTAAATTGACGCGCACGTGAGCCCCGAACAGCCAAACCGGACGACGGTACCCGACGACCAGCGCGTACGGTCGCGTCGCCGCCGGCGGCACCGCACGCCGGCGGGCGACCGGGGCGCGGTCCCGCAACGCCAGACGTCCGCGCCCCGCGCGCCGCAGCGACGGCCGTCCCCGGGGCCGGTCCTCGAAGTGATTCCCCTCGGCGGCCTCGGTGAGATCGGGAAGAACTGCACGATCGTCCGCGTCGGCCGCGATTGCCTCCTCATCGACGCGGGATTGATGTTTCCGGACGAAGAGGATCTCGGCATCGACTTCGTCATTCCGGACTACCGGGCGTTCGAGCAGGCGGGCACGATCCACGGGGTCGTGCTGAGCCACGGCCACGAAGACCACGTCGGCAGTCTCCCGTATCTGCTCCGCGCCGCCTCGGTGCCGGTGTACGGCATGCCGCTGACGCTCGGCCTCGCGCGGCGGCGGGTGGAAGAGACGCCCGACACGCCCGCGATGCGCGCGGTCCCCTGCGAGACGCGGCGGCCGTTCCGCGTAGGGCCGTTCGACGTCGAGTTGGTGCACGTCAACCACAGCATTCCGCAGGCGTGCGCGGTCGTCGTGCGCACCCCCGCCGGCACGCTCGTCTCGAGCGCGGATTTCAAGTTCGACCAGACCCCCATCGGCGAGCCGCCCACCGACTTCGCCCGGCTGGCGGAGATCGGCGAGGCGGGTGTCCGTCTTTTATTGATGGATTCGACCAACGTCGAGCGGCCCGGCTACGCGCCGTCGGAGCGCGTGGTGGGCGCCGCGCTGGACGAGATCGTCGGGCGGGCGCGCGGCCGGGTGTTGCTGACGACGTTCGCCAGCAACGTGCACCGGCTGCAGCAGGCCTTCGAGACGGCAGGCCGCCACGGGCGCAAGGTCGCCGTCGTCGGTCGGAGCATGGTCGACACTGTGCAAATCGCCTCCGAGCTCGGTGTGCTGCGGATCCCCCGCGGGGCGATGGTGCCGGTTGAGCACCTCAAGTCCCTCGCGGACGCCCACGTGATGATCCTGACGACGGGCAGCCAGGGCGAGCCGATGTCCGCCCTCAGCCGCATGGCGACGGGCCAGCACCGGTCGGTCGCCGTGCGGGCGGGCGACACGGTGATCCTGGCGGCCACGCCGATACCGGGCAACGAAGGCATGGTCGCCCGTACGATCGACCAGTTGTACCGGCAGGGCGCGGAGGTCCTCCACGGCGGGCCCGTCCACGCGTCCGGACACGCCTGTCAGGAAGAACTGAAGTTGATGCTCACGCTATTGAAGCCGCGCTGTTTCCTTCCCGTGCACGGCGAGTACCGGCACCTGGTCCTCAACCGGCGTCTGGCATCGTCGGTCGGCGTGCCGGAGGAACGCAGCCTGGTAGCGGAGAATGGGCAGGTCGTCGCCGCCTCCGCGGACCGGCTCATCCGCGCGGGGACGGTGGATGCTGGCTCCGTGCTGGTGGACGGGCTCGGCGGGGTGGGCCCGATCGTGCTGCGGGACCGCCGGCAGCTGGCCAAGGACGGCGTCTTGATCGCTCTCGTAGCGATCGACCGCCAAACCGGCGAGTTGCTGATGCCGCCGGACATCGTGTCGCGCGGGTTCATTTACGTGCGCGAGTCCGGCGAACTGATCGAAGACTCGAAGAAGCGGATCGTGGAAACGGTCGCCCGGTGCCGCGAGCGCGGCACCACCGAATGGGCGGCCGTCAGGTCGGCCATACGGGAGGCGCTGGGACGGTATCTGTTTGAGAAGACGCACCGGCAGCCGATGATCCTGCCGATGCTCGTCGAGGTGTAGCACTCGTCGTAGGACGGCCGTCGTCGTATTGCGTCGCAGCATAGGAGGCCGCCAGTGCCGAAGCACAAGGCGTCGTCCCAGTTCGGTTACGCGCGGGCGGTAGGCGCGGGGCTCATCGCGCTCGCCTTCCTCATCGGGGTCAGCCTTTTTCCGCACCAGCACGCGCCGCTGCCGCGGTTCATTGCGGCGCGCGGCGGCCAGGCATTCGGCCTCGGACTCTGGGCGCTTCCGTTCCTCTGCCTGCTCGTCGGTCTCGTCGTGCTCGCGCGGGGCAACTTCGCATTGAGCGCGCGAATTTGGGGCCTGCTCAGCGGATGGACCGTCGTTCTCGTCGCTCTCCATCTCCGCTATCCCGCGGGGCGAGAGCTGCTTGCCGCGTCGGGCCGCAAGGGCGGAGGGTACGCGGGCGCGTTGCTGACGCTCGTGCTCCGGCGGGTCACCGGCGAGCCGGGCTTGTGGCTTGCGACGGCTGGCGGCGCCGTGGCCGCGGCGATGCTGCTGTGGGGCCGTTCGGTCGACGACCTCGGGAAGTTCGGCCTGACGCTGTTCCTCGGGTCGGGCCGGGCCGCCGCGCGCGCGGGCCGCGCGTTCGCGGCGTGGGGCGGCGCCGCGTCGATCTCGCTCGGGCGCGCCGCTGTGTGGCTGCTGCTCATAGCGCTCGCCGGGGTTCGGGCGCTCGGGCGCCTCGCATGGCGGGCCGCGCGGGCGTTGCCGTCGTTCGCGGGACGCCTGACGCTGCGGGCCGCGACCGGAGCGGCCGCGGCGGTGCGCGCGCTGCGCAGACCCGCGGCCGCTCCGGCGCTCCCCATCGCGTCCGCCACGCCTGCGGTCTCCGCGGCGTCCGAAAGTGAATCACCGCTCCTGGCGGCGGAGGAGGGGAAGGACGGCGCCGGCGAGCTTGACGCGGCGATTCCCGAGGGTGCCTTGCCCGACGAGGCCGCTCAGGGCGAGGTGCCGGGGTCCGACGCCCCGTTCGCGGAGCGCACCACCGCCGTGGATGGTGCCCCGGATCTTACGCCGCCCGCCGAGGCGGCCTCGTCGGGAGCGCCGTCTTCGTCGCGGCGCTCTAAACGGCGGCGCGCCGGCGTTGCGCAGGAATCGCTGCCGTTTCCGGCCGAGGCGCGCCGGGCCTACGTCGTGCCGGACCTCTCGATCCTCGACGCGTACGCGGCGAAGGCGAAGGCCGGAAAGGTCGATCCGGATGAGGTGGCCCGCAACCTCGAGCGCACCCTCGCGAGCTTCGGCGTCGAGGCCAGGGTCATTCGCTGGGAGACCGGACCCGTCGTCACGCGGTATGAGCTGCAGCCGGCCCCCGGCGTCAAGGTGCAGAAGATTACGAGTCTGCAAAACGATATCGCGCTGTCGCTCGCGGCGAGCAGCGTCCGGCTCGAGGCACCGATTCCCGGCAAGTCTGCGATCGGCGTCGAGTTGCCCAACGAACGGCCGAGCCTCGTCCACTTGCGCGAGATTCTCGCCAGCGACGAGTTTACGCACGCGACGACCTCGCCGCTCACGGTCGGCGTCGGCAAGGGAATCGCGGGCACGCCGATCGTGGCGGATCTCATCGCGATGCCGCACCTGCTGATCGCGGGCGCCACCGGCGCGGGCAAGAGCGTCATGCTCAATGCCATGATTGCCAGCATCCTCTTCCGGGCCACCCCGGAGCAGGCGCGCTTTCTGATGATCGACCCCAAGCGCGTGGAGTTGACGAACTACAACGGAATCCCGCACCTGCTGAGTCCGGTCGTTACGGGCGCGCGGGAGGCCGCCGCAAAATTGCGATGGGCGATCCAGGAGATGGAGAGCCGCTACGAGATGTTCGCGAAGGATGGCGTGCGGAACATCCAGGCGTTCAACGCCAGCCATCCGGACCGGCCGCTCGCGTTCATCCTCATTATTATCGACGAGTTGGCGGATCTGATGATGGTGGCGCCGGCCGATTTCGAGGAGATCATCTGCCGGCTCGCGCAGATGACCCGCGCGACCGGGATCCATCTGCTCGTCGCGACGCAGCGGCCTTCCGTCGACGTCATCACCGGTCTCATCAAAGCCAACATTCCCTCGCGCATCGCGTTTTCCGTGTCGTCGCAGGTAGACAGCCGGACGATTCTGGACCACCCCGGCGCGGAGAAGCTGCTCGGCCGCGGCGACATGCTCTTCTCACCGCTCGGCGCGGTCCGGCCCACCCGCGTGCAGGGCGCCTTCATCAGCGACGCCGAGACCGAGCGCCTCGTGCAGTTCTGGCGCACGCAGGGCGAGCCCGCCTACGTGGACGCGCTGTTGCAGGCCACGGCCGGCGAGGCCGCGGAGGAGGCCCCGGGTCGGGACGCACTGCTGGCCGACGCGGCGCGGCTGGTCGTGCGCGCCGGATACGCGTCGGTGTCGCTGCTCCAGCGCAAGATGCGCATCGGCTACGTGCGGGCGGCCCGCCTCGTCGATCAGATGGAAGAGCGGGGCATCGTGGGCCCCTCGCAGGGCTCCAGCCCGCGCGAGCTGCTGGTCGGTCTCGACGATCTCGAGCGTCTCCTCCGGGCCGCGCCGGCGGCGGATGCAGGCGGGGACGGCGCGGCGCCCGACGCCGCGTCCCGCGGCCGGGCGCGCGCCGCGGCGATGGTGGAGGACGCCTCGTAGCGGCGCGCCCGCCGCCGCGTACGGTCGATCGAGCGATCGCCGCGGCGGCCGTGTGTACCGGAGGAAACGTCTCCCGGCCCCCAGAACATCGCAACGCCATGGCGTCAGTCGGTATCGGTGAACGTCTTCGCAACGCGCGTGCGGCCCGTGGTCTGACGCTCGAGGACATCGAGGCGGCGACGCGCATCAAGCGGCACTACCTGGAAGCCCTCGAGCGCGAAGCGTGGGACGAGCTCCCCGGCCCCACCTACGTACGCGGATTCCTGGCATCGTACGCGCGCCAGCTCGGTATCTCCGTCGACGAGATCCTGGGTTTGTACGCCGCGCCCGCGCCGGGCGCCGGCGCGGTGCGCGCGGCACCCGCGACCGTCCCGCGGCCGGTGGAGGTGCGGATCACGCCGGCCAACCCGCGGTCGCGGCTTCGCCGGATCGTCACCGCGATCGCCGTCGTGTTCGTCGCCGGCGCGGTGGTACTGGCCTATATCCTCGTGGGTCAGCTGCGTCAGTTCGCCGCGACGCGTCCGCATCCGGAGGTCTCGATCCCGAGCGTCCCCGCCGCCGGTTCGCCGCCCGGCGGGGCGCCGTCCGGCGCGTCCGCGGTGACGCCCGCGTCGGGCGGTCAGCAGGGAACGGCGCCGGGATCCACCACCGCGGGCCAGATGGTCACCCCCACCTCCGGCACGCCCGCGACCAGCGGCACCCAAGCGGTCACGACGACCGGCGCACAGGGGATCGTGGTGAGCGCGCAGGCCACGGACCGATCGTGGGTCCGCGTGGTCTCGGACGGCGCCGTGGTCTTCGAGGGGTTCTTGAGCGCGGGCGACCACCAGGTCTGGCATGGAAAGCACCAGGTCAGCGTCCGCCTCGGCAACGCGAGCGCATTGGATCTCTCTGTGAACGGACAGCCGCTCGGTCGCCTCGGCAACCCCGGCGACGTCGTCGAGCGGACGTTTTCCAGCGGCGCGCCTGCCGCGGCACCCGCGCCGCCGCCGGTCGCGCCCGCCGCGGTACCCTCGCCGCCGCCGGCCGCGCCCGCGCAGCCCGCTCCGCCCAAACCTTCGCCCCCTCAGGCCCCCGTCGTCACGCCCACGGGTCCGCAGCCGCAGGAACATCAGTGACGGCACCCGTGGCGGACCTGAGACGCGGAGAGGCGCTTACCCGATGACGCGCGCGGAACTCATCTCCGTCGGTACCGAGCATCTGCTCGGGCAGATTACGGACACCAACGCCGTTTGGTTGTGCAACGTGCTCGCGGCGGCCGGGATCGCGGTGTTCTACCGGTCGACCGTGGGCGACAACGTCGGGCGCGTGCAGGAAGTGTTCCGCCAGGCGCTCAACCGCGTCGATCTCATCGTCGCCACCGGCGGCCTCGGTCCCACCGACGACGACCTCACGGTCGCCGCCGTCGCGGAGGCGCTCGGCCTCCCGATGGAGCGCAATGAAGAGGCGTGGACCCACGTGCAGGAGTTCTTTCACCGGCGCAACCGCCCGCTGTCGAGCCAGCAGGTGAAGCAGGCCATGATGCCGCGCGGCGCCCACATGATCCCAAACACCCGCGGCAGCGCGCCCGGCGTGATCGTCGAGCACGAGGGGAAGATGCTCATCTTCACCCCGGGGGTACCCCGCGAAATGAAAGGGATGATCGAGGATCACGTGATTCCGTTCCTGCGCGAGCGCGGGCTCGCCGGGACGGACGTCATCCGCTCGCGGATCCTGCGGGTGGCGCTCGGCGAGTCCATCGTGGAAGACCGCGTTCGCGACCTGATGCGCGCCGGCACCAACCCGACGATCGCGCCGTACGCGCACACCGGCGAATGCCATCTGCGCGTCACCGCACGCGGCCAGGAGGCCGACGTCGACGGGCTGCTGGACGAGACGGAACTCCGGATCCGCGAGCGCCTCGGCCACGCGCTCTACGCCGTCGGCGAGCAGACGCTCGAAGAGACCGTCGCCCGCCTGCTGGCCGACGCCGGCCTCACGATCGCCGTCGCGGAATCGTGTACGGGCGGGCTGCTCGCCCACCGTCTCACCCGGACCGCGGGCGCGTCGATGTATCTCGACGGCGGTGTGGTTGCCTACAGCAACGCGGCGAAGAACCGGTGGCTCGGGGTGCCGGCCGATCTGATCACACGGCACGGCGCGGTGAGCGCGGAAGTGGCGCGCGCCATGGTGGAGGGCGCGCGCGCCCACGCGGAGACGGATCTTGCGATCGCCGTGACAGGCATCGCCGGACCGACCGGCGGCACGCCGGAGAAGCCCGTCGGCCTGGTGTTCATCGCGCTCGCGCACCGCGACGGCACAGACGTCCGGGAGATGCGCTACGGCACCGAGCCCGGCCGCCAGGGCGTGCAGTACCTGGCGTCGCAGACCTCGCTCGACATGATCCGGCTTCATCTCCTCGACCGCGGAGACCGCGGGCCGCGGTGAGCCGCGGCACAGACGAGGATCGCCGTCGCACCTTCATCGCGGTTTTGCTCGGGCCGGACATTCGCACGGCCGCGTCGCGGATGCGCGGGCCGCTCACGGCGTCCGCGGATCGGCTCCGCTGGGTGTCCCCGTCACATCTCCATCTGACGCTGCAGTTTCTCGGTGACATCACGGTGCGTCAAGTCGAGGATGCAGCCGAGGCGGCACGGGTCGCCGCGGCCTCTACCGCGCCGTTCACCGTCACTTTCGCGGGTCTTGGGGCGTTTCCGTCGCCGGCCGCGCCGCGCATCGTGTGGGTGGGGGTGACGGCCGGCGCCGATCGGCTGGCCGCACTCGCCGGATCGCTCGCGGCGGCGCTGCGCGACCGCCGAATCCCGTTGGATCCCCGCCCGTTCTCGCCGCATCTAACGCTCGCGCGCACGCGGGGGCAGGGCCGGCCGCCCGATCTTACGCGAGAGCAAGAGGCGCTTGCCCGCGTGGTGATCGGTGAGCAGCCGGTGACCGAACTGGTCGTGGTCAACAGCGTGCTCGGCGCGTTCGAGCCGGTCCACACCGTGGTCGCCACGGGGCGTCTTGGAGAGGGCAGCCGGGGTGCCGGGTAGCATGGTGGCGAAGTCTTTCCGCGATAACTTAGTGGCTGGGGAAAGTTCACGCCGTGGCTTGACAGACGAACAAGTGTTTGGTACCTTGTAGCCACGAATTTATTACACGAAAAGTCGCATCAGCGGCCGTCGACGCGGCGAAGGACGGTGCTTCTAGATGAACGAACGGCAGCGTGCCCTGGATCTCGCCCTCGCCCAGATCGAGAAACAGTTCGGCAAGGGGTCCATCATGAAGCTCGGCGAGCACCAGGCCAAGCTGAGCGTCGACGTGATTCCGACCGGCGTGCTCGCGCTCGATGCCGCGCTCGGCGTAGGTGGTGTGCCGCGCGGCCGGATCGTGGAGATCTACGGCCCCGAGTCGTCGGGCAAGACGACGCTCGGGTATCATATCGTTGCGGAGGCGCAGCGCGAGGGCGGCGTCGGCGCGTTCATCGACGCCGAACATGCGCTCAACACCGAGTACGCCCGCAACGTCGGCGTCGACATCGACAACCTCCTGATCTCCCAGCCGGATTCCGGTGAGCAGGCGCTCGAGATCGCCGAGATGTTGGTGCGGTCCGGCGCGATCGACGTGATCGTAGTCGACTCCGTAGCGGCGCTCGTCCCGCGCGCGGAACTGGACGGGGAGATGGGCGACGCGCACGTCGGCCTGCAGGCGCGGCTCATGTCGCAGGCGATGCGGAAGCTCGTCGGCGCGATCAGCAAGTCCCACACCACCGTCATTTTCATCAACCAGCTGCGCGAGAAGGTGGGCATCATGTTCGGCAACCCCGAGGTCACGAGCGGGGGCCGCGCGCTCAAGTTCTACGCCTCGGTGCGCATGGAGATCCGCCGGACGGAGTCGCTCAAGTCGGGCGACCAGGTGATCGGCCAGCGCGTGCGGGTCAAGGTCGTCAAGAACAAGCTCGCCGCGCCGTTCCGGGACTGCGAAGCCGACATCATCTTCCCGCGGGGCATCAGCAAGGCGGGGAGCCTGCTCGACACGGCCGCCCTCCACGGCGTGGTCTCGCGGACAGGGACTTGGTTCGCCTACAAGGACATGAAGATGGGGCAGGGCCGCGACAACGCGCGCGAGTTTCTCGAGACGAACCCCGAACTGGCGCGCGAGATCGAGGCCAGGACACGCGAGAAACTGGGCATCGCGCGGTCGCCGTCGCCCACCGTACCCGCACCCGACGGGTCGCCGAACGGCAACAGCAACGGCGTCGCTCCCGAGGCCAAGCACATCGCGCCGTCCGGGGACGGCCGGCGCGAGCCTGTGGCTGCCGCGGTGGTGAAGGGAGTGGCGCCTCGCGCCCAGCGGTGAGCGGCGCAGGGCGGGACCCTGCGGTCCGGTACCGGTCTCGCGGCCGACACCGTTCTGACGGTGTCGGCCGCGCGTCGTCCGGGGGGCCGGCTCTCGACGCCGCGGAGCCGGCGCGCATCGCGCTCCTTCGGACGGCCGGAGGGTCGAGCGCGGGCGAGGTTCGATGGCTCGTGTTGGACGGCGGACGCCGGCTTCGCGTGGACGCCGAGGAGGTCGCTCGGCTCGGGCTGGAGCCCGGCCTTGTGCTCGCGCCGGCGGTGCTGGCACACCTTGAACACCGGGATGCGTGCCGGTGCGCGCGCGAGGTTGCGCTCCGTCTGCTGGGCGCTCGGCCGCGCAGCATCGCCGATCTGCGGGCCCGTCTGCGGCGCGCCGGCGTAGCGCCGGAGGCGGCTGCACAGGTCGTCCGCGATCTGACCGTGGACGGCTATCTCGACGATCTCGAGTTCGCGCGAACGTGGGTGCGCGGCCGTCTCGCCGTGCGCGCGTGCGGCGCCCTGCGGCTGCGTTCGGAATTGCGCGAAAAAGGTGTCGCCGCGCCGGTGATCGAGCAGGCGATTCGCGAGGTGTACGGAGAAGAAGATGCCGCGGCCGCAGAAGAACGGCGCGCGCGCGATCTCGCCGAGCGCCGGCTCCGCGGCTACGCACATCTCGCGTGGGAGGTAAAGGTCCGGCGGCTGGCCGGTCTCCTCCAGCGCCGGGGATTCGCCGCACCAACGATCGCACACGTTCTTCGGACGGTGCAACGGAGCCGTGAAAGCTCGGATGCGTAGCGGGCGCGAGACGCGACCCGCGCCCGGCGGCGCGGACATAGGTCAGCTTCCCCTCGGCCTCTCCCCCGGCGACCCGGCCGCGCCGAGCGGCGCCGGCACGCTACTCGACGCGGGGCCCGTCGTGGACGCGCCGGAGCCGGCGTCACGCGCCGATGAGATTCTGGCGGGTCTGACGGACGAGCAGCGGGACGCGGTCACGCATGCCGCCGGGCCGCTGCTCATTGTCGCGGGGGCGGGCACCGGCAAGACCGCCGTGGTCACACGCCGCATAGCGCATCTGATCGCGACGCGAGGCGCCCGGCCGAGCGAGATTCTGGCCCTTACCTTCACCGACCGCGCGGCGGCCGAGATGGAGGAGCGAGTCGACCGGTTCGTCCCGTACGGGTACACCGACACCTGGATCAGTACGTTTCACGCCTTCGGCGATCGGGTACTGCGAGAGAACGCCCTCCACCTCGGGCTGACGCCGGACTTTCGGGTGTTGAGCCGCCCCGAGCAGGTCATCTTCGTGCGCGAGCGGCTGTTTCAGCTACCGCTCGACTACTTCCGGCCGCTCGGCGACCCGACCCGCCACGTCGACGCGCTTATCACGCTCTGGAGCCGCGCGAAAGACGAGGACGTCACGCCCGACGACTACGACGCCTACGCCGCCCGTCTTGCCGCGGAGTCGGCGGCGCAGCCGGACAACCCGGCGCTCGCCGAGCAGGCGCGGCAGCAGCGCGAGATCGCGGGGACGTACCGGGCCTACCAGGCGATGCTGGCCGAGGCCGGCTGCGTCGACTTCGGCGACCTGATCGTGCTGACGCTGCGCCTCCTGCGGCAGCATCCGTCGGTGCTGGCGCAGTACCGGTCGCAGTTCCGCCACATCCTCGTCGACGAATTCCAGGACACCAACTTCGCGCAGTTCGAGCTCGTCAAGCTGCTGGCGGGCGGCCACCGCAACCTGACGGTCGTGGCCGACGACGACCAGGCCATCTACCGGTGGCGCGGTGCGTCGTACAGCAATATCTCGTACTTCACGGACGCGTACCCCGACGCGCGGATGGTCGTGCTCACGCGCAACTTTCGTTCGACGCAGCTGATCCTCGACGCGGCCTACCGCCTGATCCGACACAACGACCCCGACCGGCTCGAGGTGCGGCACGGCATCGACAAACGGCTGCGCGCCGCCGTGCCCGAGGCGGGACAGCTGCCGCGCCACCACCAGTTCGAGACCCTGGCGGAAGAGGCCGAGGACGTGGCGGGCCGGATCGACGATGCGGTGCGGACCGGCCGCTGGCGCTATCACGACATCGCGATCCTCGTGCGGGCCAACCGGGACGCCGACCCGTTCTTGCGGGCGCTCAACATGAAGGGCATCCCGTTCACGTTCACCGGGACGCGAGGCCTCTACGATCGCGAGGAGATCCGGTTCCTCACCGCGTTTCTGCGCGTGCTCGCGCACCCGAACGACAGCATGTCGCTGTACCTGTTGAGCGCCTCGCCGTTCTACGACGTGCCGCCGGCCGATCTCGCGCTCTGCACCAGCTACGGCCAGCGGCGCAACCGCTCGCTCCACCAGGTGTACCGCATGCTGCCGCGTCTCGAGGATCTCGAGGTCTCGGCGCCCGGCCGGGCGGTGATTGCGCGGATCGTGGAGGACCTTGAGTCGATGGGGCGCCTCGCGGCCAAGATGCCGACCGGCCGTGTGCTCTACGAGTACGCGGTGACCTGCACCGGGTACGTCCATCGGCTCGCGTCGTCGGAGGATGCGGGCGACGCACACCGCGTCGCCAACATCGCCCGGTTCTTCGACCTCGTCGCCCGGTACGGCGCCACGGCCAAGGTCGATCGCGTGCCCGCGTTCGTCGAGTACCTGGAATTGCTGATCGAGGCCGGCGACGATCCGGCGACGGCCGAGTCGGAGGCCGACATCGACGCCGTCCGCGTGCTCACCGTCCACAAGGCGAAGGGACTGGAGTTTCCGGTGGTCTTCCTCGTGAGCCTGGTCGCCGACAAGTTTCCGTCGCGCGCGCGCCGCGAGCCGCTCGCGCTGCCGGACGCGCTGATGCGCGACCTTCTCCCGTCGGGCGATTTCCACGTTCAGGAAGAGCGGCGCCTTTGCTACGTCGGGATGACGCGCGCGCGCCGGGAGTTGTATCTCACCGGCGCCTGGGACTACGGCGGCGTGCGGCGCCGGAAGCCGAGCCGCTTTGTGCTGGAAGCGCTGGACCTGCCGAGGGTCGAGCCGGCCGCCGCGCCGCCCTCGCCCGCGCAGGCGGTCGAGCGGCACGCGCCGCCCCCCGAGCCCGCGGAAGGGCCGATCGTGTTGCTGCCGCCGTCGGACGATCCGGTGCCGCTGTCGTTCCGTCAGGTCGACGATTACACGACCTGCCCGTACAAGTACCGGTACATCCACGTGCTGCGTGTGCCGATCCTGCGCGACCACCGCATCGCCTACGGCGCGGCCCTGCACGAAGCGGTGCAGGAGTACAACCGGCGGCGCGCGCGGCGGCAGCCGGTGACCGCCGACGATCTCGTCGCCACGCTGGAGCGTGCGTGGATCAGCGAAGGCTTCCTCAGCCGCGAGCACGAGGACCGGCGCCTCGAAGAGGGCCGCGCGGTGCTGCGCCGCTTCTTCGCCTACCAGGAGGCCGGGGGGACCGTGCCGACCTTCGTCGAGCGGGAATTCCGGTTCCGCTCCGGCGGCGCGTACGTGCGCGGCCGTTGGGATCGCGTGGACATCCGCGGCGATGAGGTCGTCGTCATCGACTTCAAGAGCACCGACGTGCGGACGCAGGAGGACGCCGACCGGCGCACGCGCGACAGCGAGCAGCTCGCCATCTACTCGCTCGCCTACCGGGAAGTCCTCGGCCGCCTGCCCGATCGCGTCGAGCTGCATTTCCTCGGCCGCGAGGTCATGGTCGGCCGCGCGCACAAGGACGCCGACGACGTGGCCGAGGCGCGCGAGATGATCGAGCGGGCGGCCGCCGGCATCCGGGCCCGCCAGTTCCCGGCGACGCCGGACGCCTACCGGGCCTGCCCCTACTGCGCGTTCAACCAGATCTGCCCGTTCACGGCCGCGGAATGAGCCTGCGCCTCCTGCACACGTCCGACGTTCACCTCGGCGCGACGTTCAAAGTCCTCGGCGACCGGGGGCCGGAGCACCGGCGGCAGCTGCGCGAGACGCTGACCCGCGTCGTCGACCTGGCTGTCGCCGAGCGCGTCGACGTGGTGCTGGTTGCCGGCGACCTGTTCGATTCCGTCGCCGCGGCCCGCGTGCACGCGCCGTTCGCCGCCGAGCAATTCGGCCGGCTGGGGCAGGCGGGGATCCCGGTGTGCGCGATCGCCGGGAACCACGATCCGCTCGGCGAGGGCAGCGCCGGCGTGTGGACCGATCTCGAGCGCCGCTGCCCTGGCCTGACCGTGTTTGGACAGCAGCTCGGCGAGCGCGTCGTCGTCGACCGCGACCTCACGGTCGTGGGCCGCTCGGCGCCGCGGCGACTCTCCGCGGAGAGTCCGCTCGCGGGCCTTCCGGTCCGGCGGCAGACGCGCTACCAGGTGGCACTCGCGCACGGCAGCGTGGAGCGGCCCGAGTTCGAGGCCCAGTTCACGATGATCACCCCGCGCGAGATCGCGGGAAGCGCGGTCGACTACCTCGCGCTGGGCGACTGGCATTCGGCGCAGGACGTCTCCGCTGGCGGTGTGGCCGCGTGGTACAGCGGCGCGCCGGAGATGATCGATCTCGACGAGGGTCAATCGGGCCACGTGCTGCTGGTCACGATCCGGGAGCCGGGCCGCGCGGAGGTCGAGCGGCGCCGGGTGGGCCGCCGCCGCAGCGAGCGCGTCACCGTCGATCTTGCCACCGCGGGCGACACCGAGGCGATCGCCCGGCGCCTCCGCGAGCACGCCGACGCCGACCTGGCGCTGCGCCTCGTGCTGACCGGCCTCGGCGGCCTCGATACCCGCGTGCTGGCGGAGCGCCTGCGCGAGGAGCTCGGGCCGCTGTTCTTCCGGCTCGACCTGCGCGATGAGTCGAGCCTGCGGCCCGATGTCGCCGACCCTGGCCAGTACTCCGAACACACCGTGATCGGCCGATTCGTCCGCGAGATGCGCGAGCAGATCGCCTCGCGGGAGGGCGATGAGCGCGCGCTCGCCGAGGAAGCGCTCGCCTACGGCGTGGCGCTGCTCCAGGGCACGATGGAGCTGCCCGGATGATCATCCGGCGCGTGCGGGTGCGGGCGTTCCGCGGGTTGGGAGACGGGGACTTCGCGTTCGCGCCCGGCCTCAATGTTGTGCGCGGTCGGAACGACGCCGGCAAGTCCACGCTGCACCTTGCGTTCTCCGCGGCGCTGTTTCCCATCCGCCCCTCGGAGGCGAAGAGCTACCGGCCGTGGGGCGAGGGCGACGGCGAGGTGACGCTCGAGTTCGAGGCGGACGGCCGCCGCTACGAGCTGCGCAAGGACTTCGCCTCGCAGAAGACGCTGCTTCGGGCGGGCGGGGGCGAGTGGGAAGCGTCGAAGGACGTGGCGGCGCGGGTCGCGGCGCTGCTCGGCTTCGGGAGTCTCGCCCTATTCCGCGCGACGGCGCACATCGGACAGTGGCAGCTCGCCGCGGTGCAGGATGAATCACGCGAGATCGGCGCGCATCTCTCGCGAATCATGACCGGCACCGACGGCGATGCGGTGCGCGTGCTGCGGGCCGTTGCCGAATGGATCCGGCGCCAGGAAGTCGGGTTGCGCGGCCGCCCGGCATCGGCGCCGGGGCCGCTGAAGCGCGGGCAGGATCGGCTCAAGATGCTGACCGACGAGCGGCAGCGCCTCGCCGCGGAGGTCAAGGAGATCGAGGGGGCTGCGTCCGAGCGCGAGCTGCGGGGGGCGCGGATCAACCAGTTGGAGGTCGCCGTCGCGGAGGACGAGGCGCTGCTCGCGGCCAACCGGCGGCTCCTGGAGCTGGATCGGCGGTGGGATGATGTGGGACGCCGCGCCGCCGATCTGTCGGCGCGGCTCGAGCGGATTGACGCCGCCGCGCGCGATCTCGCCGCGGCCGGCCGCGACCCGGCGCGGCGCCTCCAAGACATTCCGGATGAGACGCTGGCCGCGCTGCAGCAGGCCGCGGCGCGGGCGGACGTGCTGCGGCAGCAGGCGGAACAGGCGGATGCCGGAGCCACCGGGACGCCCGCGGGCGCGGACGCGCCACGGCAGGGACCGGCGGCGCGCCCGGCCGCCGGTCTTTGGACGCTCGCGGGGCTTGCCGGCGCGGCCGGCGTCGCGGGGGTCGCGCTGCTCGCGGCGCACCATCAAGTTGCGGGCGGGATCTCTCTCGCGGCCGCGGCCGCGGCGGGCCTCGGGCTGCTCTATCTGCGGGGACGCGCCGCCGCGCTCGGACGACGGAGCGATCTCGAGAACCGGCAGCGCGTCGAGCAGGCCCGCCGTGTGCTCGAACGGCTGCGGGAGCAGGCGGGTGCCGCGGCCGACACGGTGCGGCGCGATCTGTCGGCCCTCGGCGTGGACTCCATCGACGCGGCTATCGCCCGGCGCACGGCGGCACGTGAGGCGCGCGAACGCGGGCGCGCGGCCGGCCGGCTGCTCGAAGGCCTGCTGGGCGGGCAGTCGCGCGACGCCATCGCCGACGAGCACCGGCACGCGCTGACCGAGCTCGGCGCGGTGCAGGCGCAGCGGGAGGAGCCCGATCTCGCGCTGCGGCGGCTGGAGGCCGCGGCCTTCCAGCGGCGGCAGCTCGAGGCCCATCACCGGCGACAGGCGCTCGACCAGGAGAGGGCAGCCGTGCAGCGCCTCGAGGGACGGCTCGCCGGACGGTCGCCGCACGAGGCCCTCGCGCGCGTGGAAGAGGAACTCGCCGACACGGAGGGGCGGCTTGCGCGGCAGCAGCGCCAGGTCGAGGCCCTCCGGCTTACACACGACGTGCTTGACCGCGCCCACCGTGCGACGATCGTGCCCGGCCGGGCCCGCCTCGAGGAGCTGGCGAGCGGATACCTGCGCCGGCTGTCGAACGGCGCGTACGATCGCATCACGGTCGACGAGCTAACGCTCGCGCCGCGCGTTTGGGTCGGCCCGCCCAAGGACTGGGCGGACGTCTCGGCCCGCGAGATCGGCAGCGGCGGGGTGGACCAGTGTTATCTTGCGCTGCGGCTCGGGCTCGCCGATCTCCTGGCCGACGGCCGGCAGCCGCCGCTGTTCCTCGACGATCCGTTCCTCGCGTACGACGACGACCGGCGGGCGTCGGCCATGACGTTCCTGCGCGCCATCGCACGGGGCCGGCAGATCTTCCTGTTCACTTGCAAGACGGAGTACGATCCCTACGCCGACCACATCGCGGTGCTGGTCGAACGCCGCGCGTCAGCGGAGCCCGCGCCGGCGGCGCCTTCCTCGACGGTTTCGTAACGGCGCTAACGCGCGCTCCTTGCCAGCAGACGCACGTCCGTCAGGAGATCGTTGGCATCGAAATTGGCAGGCAGAAAGACGCGGACCTGTCCCTGCGGATCGATGACGTACACGATCGTGGTATGGCTGACCCCGACCGCCGCGGCGTGGCTTGCCGAGATCCCGTCCTGCCCGTCGCTCGCGACAAAGTAATGCGCCCAGACCGGCCGCAGCTGCGCGCCCGTGCCGCGGACATACGTCAGCACGCCGTCGACGTGGTGCGCCCGCAGAAACTCCCGGACGGCCTCCGGCGTGTCGCCCGACGGATCAACGCTGACGGCGACAAACGCCACTTTGTCGCCTAGCGGGCCGAGTTGGGCATGGACCTTGGCGATCTGGTCGGCGACCAGCGGACAGTAGTCGGGACAATGTGCGTAGAGAAAGGTGAGCACAACAACCTTGCCCCGCAGTGCGGCCAGCGAGACTGTCCGCCCTTCGGCGTCGGGCAGCCGGAAGTCGTAGGCGCCGACGGACGGGGTCAGCACCGCGCCCTGGAGCGGCGGCGGCGCGAGCCGACTCCGGGCGTACCAGCCGGCGCCGGCCAGGATCACGATGAGGGCGGCGGCGATCCACCACCACCGTCTGACAACTGGTCGCCCCGCGTTCGTCATCGCCGCTCCTTTCACCGCCGTCCTTCCATACTATACTCCTATACGCCGGGGCGGTGTCCCCGGATGCGGGGCAAACGGGTGTTGCCCTCCGGCGCGGCGCGGGATAGAATAAGTTGCAATTGTAGCGCCGATGTTCAGGAACCGTGATCTTTTCTGAAGGTCCGTGATAGGCGATCGCACCGGCATATGAGTCATCGGCTCTTTGCGGGGCCGGGATGGAGGTCTCACAGGCCAGCAGCGACGCACTACGCAACACCAAGAGGGGGTGACCACCACGAGCACCGTCCAGTACCTTGTGGCCGGCGTGATCGGGTTGGCACTCTTCCTGCTTGGGTACCTTCTGCGCAAGTACGCCGGGGAGGCGAAGATCGGCAGTGCCGAAGAGGCCGCCCGGCGGATTCTCGACGAGGCAAAGCAGGCTGGGCAACGGGAGGCGGAGAGCAAGCAGCGAGAAGCGCTCCTAGAAGCCAGGGACGAGGCGTTCCGGATCAAACGGGACGCCGAACGGGAGATTCGGGAGCAGCGCGCCGAGCTGCAGCGTCTTGAGCGGCGTGTGGTCCAGCGTGAGGAAATGCTGGACCGGAAGTTGGAAACGCTCGAGAAGCGCGATCAGGCCCTCGCCCAGCGAGAGCAGGAGGTCACCAAGGTCCGGGAAGACGTGCAGCAACTGCACGACGCACAGCAGCGTGAGCTCGAGCGGGTCAGCGCGCTTACGCTGGAGCAGGCCAAACAGGAATTGTTGCAGCGCGCCGAGTCGGAGATCCGCCACGAAGTGGCGCAGACCGCGCGCAAGATCGAGGCGGAAGCCCGGGAAGACGCGGAGCGGCGGGCGCGGGAGGTCGTGGCGCTCGCGATCCAGCGGTGCGCCGCGGACCATACCGCGGAGGTCACCGTGTCCGTGATCCCGCTGCCCAACGAGGAGATGAAAGGCCGGATCATCGGGCGCGAGGGCCGGAACATCCGCGCGCTCGAGAGTCTGACCGGCGTCGACTTCATCATCGACGACACGCCGGAGTCTGTGACGCTGTCGTCGTTCGACCCGATCCGGCGCGAGATCGCGAAGGTCACGCTGGAGAAGCTTCTCGCCGACGGCCGGATTCATCCGGCACGGATCGAGGAGATGGTGGAGAAGGCGCAGCGCGATCTCGACACCCGCATCCGCGAGGCCGGCGAGCGCGCCGCCTTCGAGGCGGGCGTCCACGGCCTGCATCCCGAGGAGCTCAAGCTGCTCGGCCGGCTCAACTTCCGGTTCAGCTACGGTCAGAATCTGCTGCAGCACTCGATCGAGGTCGCCCTGCTCGCCGGGCTCATGGCGACACAGCTCGACGCGGACCCGGAGCTGGCGCGGCGGGCGGGCATGCTGCACGACATCGGCAAGGCGCTTACGCACGAGATCGAGGGCACCCACAGCGACATCGGTATGGACGTGGCGCGCCGGTACCACGAGTCGCCGGAGGTCCTCAACGCGATCGCCTATCACCATGGGGACGCGGAGGCCACCTGTCTGGAGGCGATCCTGGTCGCCGCCGCCGACGCCATTTCGGCGTCGCGTCCCGGAGCGCGCAAGGAAACCGTCGAGATGTACGTCAAGCGCCTGGAGAACCTGGAGCGGATCGCGACATCGTTCACCGGCGTGGATCGCGCGTACGCGATTCAGGCGGGCCGCGAGATTCGCGTGCTGGTGCGGCCGCAGGAAATCGATGACCCCGCCGCAGCGCTGCTCGCGCGGGAGATGGCCAAGAAGATCGAGGAGGAACTCGAGTACCCCGGCCAGATCAAAGTGACGGTGCTGCGCGAGACCCGCGCCGTCGAGTACGCGAAGTAGCCGGCCCGCTCCAGGCAAGAGCCGCGGATGAAGGTGTTGTTCGTCGGAGACGTGGTCGGACGTCCGGGGCGCCGGGCGGTCACCCAGTGGCTGCCGGCGCTCCGGCGCGAGTTGGGGGCCGACTTCGTGATCGCGAACGGCGAGAATTCCGCGGGCGGGTTCGGCGTCACGCCGGAGACGTTCAAGGACCTGATCGACGCCGGCGCCGACGTCGTCACCGGCGGCAACCACATCTGGCACACCCGCGAAGCGCCGGCGCTCCTCGACGCCGAGCCCCGCCTCCTGCGTCCGGGCAACTACCCCGCCGGCGCGCCGGGGCGCGGGGCGGCGGTCTTCGCCGCGGCCGGGGGCGCGCGCGTCGGCGTGCTCAACCTGGAAGGCCGCGCCTTCATGCAGCCGCTCCTCTCGCCGTTCGACTACGCCCGCGAAGAGGCGGAGCGGCTGCGGGCGGAGACGCCCGTGATCGTCGTCGACATGCACGCGGAGGCCACGTCGGAGAAGGCGGCGCTGGCATGGCACCTCGACGGACGTGTGTCCGCGGTGATCGGGACGCACACGCACGTCCAGACCGCGGACGAGCGCGTGCTGCCGGGCGGCACGGCGTTCATCACGGACGCCGGGATGACCGGGCCGCGCGACTCGATCATCGGCATGAGCCGTGAGACCGTGCTGCCGCGGTTTCTCACGCTGCTGCCGGCGCGGTTCGAGGTCGCATCGGGGCCGGTGCAGCTGAACGGTGTGCTCGTGGAGATCGATGCGCAAACGGGCCACGCGGCCGCGATCCGGCGCGTCAACCGGGTGGAGGAGTGAACCGAGCGCGGCCGGTATCGGCTAAGTCAACCTGGCTAAGTCGAACAGGTTTTCGTACGTACGTTCGCCTCCTGGGAGGGATTGTGAACAGGACTCGCGAATCAGCAGGCTTCGCCAGCCACACCGCCGGCGGACCGGTTCTCGCCGGCCGCGATGTCATCAGAGCAACGGACGTCACGCCACAGTCGACGCTCTCCCTCGAGGAGGCTCGAAGCATGGAGATGCTCAAGGTCGCAGTGAAATCGACCGGCACCGCCGACGTGCTCAAGGTCGCCGCCAAGTCGAATCCGACCGCCGTCGCGGGCGCCTTGGCCGGCGTGGTCCGAGAGCGGGGGACCGCGGAGCTGCAGGCGATCGGCGCGGCTGCCATCAACCAGGCGATCAAGGCGATCGCGATCGCGCGCGGCTACGTGGCGCCGAGCGGCCTCGACCTGGTGTGCGTGCCGGCGTTCGCGGACGTGCAGATTGACGGGCAGGACCGGACGGCGATCAAGCTCATCGTCTCACCCAGATAGAGGGCGGCGCCGCGCGCTGAAAGCCGGATCGAACGCGAACCGCGATGCATCTCGCGGACGCTCATCCCCGATACCCGTGGGGCGGCTAGGGCCCCGAACGGATCTCCACACCCACAGCACCGCGTCGGACGGGCTGCTCCCGCCTGCGCGCCTCGTCAGAGCCGCCCGGGAGCACGGCGTGGGGACGCTCGCCCTCACGGACCACGACACGACCGCCGGCCTCGAGGAGGCGATCGCGGAGGGACGGCGCGTCCACATCGAGGTCATTCCCGGCGTCGAGATCAACACGGACGTCGACGAGCACGAAGTCCACATGCTCGGCTACTATGTGGATTTCGCCCGCGCCGCCTTCCAGGCGTTCCTCGCACGGATGCGGGCGGGGCGCGTGGACCGCGCCCGCACGATGGTCGACAAACTGCGCGCGCTCGGGGTACCTGTGGCGTGGGAGCGGGTGCAGGCGATTGCGGCCGGCGCGTCGGTCGGGCGGCCGCACGTCGCGCGCGCGCTCGTGGAAGCGCGCCGGGTCGCCACGGTGCAGGAGGCGTTCGAGCGGTTCCTGGACCGCCGCGGCCCCGCGTACGTGCCGCGGATCAAGCTGTCGCCCGAGGAGGCGGTCGAAGCCGTGCTCGCCGCGGGCGGGGTGCCGGTGCTCGCGCATCCCGGGTGGGCCTCGAGCGGTCCCGTGATCGAGCGCGTGCCGACGCTCGTCGCGCACGGCCTCGCCGGCCTCGAAGTGTACTATCCGGACCATACCCCCGAGATGACGACGCGCTATCTCGAGGTGGCCCGCCGCCACGGCCTCGTCGCGACGGGCGGCACCGATTTCCACGGCGGAGGCCAGGCGACGCGCGTGCCGCTCGGCAGCGTCGCGGTGCCGCCGGAAGCGGTCGCGGCACTGCGCGCGCGGTGGCAGCAACTGGGCGTGCCGGCGCAGTAGAATGGACACGGCGGCCACCGCCGCCGGTTGCGGAGGGTATGGGCATGCGTTGTCCCCGATGCGGGGTCGAGAATCCGGAGGGCAAGATCGTCTGCCGGGCGTGCGGCGCGCGTCTGCGGCCCGCGGGTGCCGCGGCGGGCGCGCCCCGCGAAACCGAAG
This sequence comes from bacterium, assembly GCA_035691305.1. Taxonomy (NCBI): domain Bacteria; species bacterium. The sequence goes on along the minus strand of DASSJF010000069.1, from coordinate 37,211 downwards.
GCGAGCTGCGCGGGCGCGTCTCCTACGATCTCACGAGGATCGTGTGGGTGGCCGCCATCGTGATCGCGGTCGGCCTCGGGCTCGGCTTCCTCGTCAGGTAGCGGCGGTCCACGATGAATCACTCGTCGTTCCGGCGGCTGCCCTCGATTGAGCGGCTGCTGCAGAGCCTCGAAGCCTCCGGCGACCTCGGCCGGCATCCGCGCCGCCTCGTCGTCTCCTGCGCGCGCGAAGCCGTCGACCGGGCCCGGCGCCGGCTGGCCGCGTCACCCGGCGGGAGCGCGGCCACCGTAGAGAGCCTCGTGGTCGAGACCCGGGCACTGCTCGCCGAGCGCGCGGCTCCGTCGCTCACCCGCGCGATCAACGCCACCGGCATCGTCCTGCACACCAATCTGGGGCGGGCCCCGCTCGCCGAGGCGGCCCGGCGCGCGGCCGCGGAAGCCGCGGGGTACGCCGTCCTCGAGATTGACGCCTCCACGGGGGTGCGGGGCTCGCGGCAGGCGCACGTCGCCGGCCTGCTGCGTGAACTCACCGGCGCCGAGGAGGCGCTCGCCGTCAACAACAACGCCGCCGCCGTGCTGCTCGCGCTGACGTCGCTGGCCCGCGGCCGCGACGTCATCGTGTCGCGCGGCGAGCTGGTCGAGATCGGCGGCAGCTTCCGGATGCCCGATATCATGGCCGCCGGCGGCTGCCGGCTCGTCGAGGTCGGGACGACCAACAAGACGTATCTGCACGACTACGAGGCGGCGCTCACGCCGGAGTCGGCGCTGCTGGCCAAGGTGCACCGCAGCAACTTCGCCATGCGCGGGTTCGTGCACGATGTCGGCGCGGACGAACTGGTGTCGCTCGGCCGCCGCGCCGGCGTCCCCGTGCTGTTCGACATGGGGAGCGGCGCCCTCGTGGACCTCGGCGCCCGCGGGCTTCCCGCCGAACCGACGGTGACCGCCGCGGTTGCCGCGGGCGTCGACGTCGTGACCGCGAGCGGCGACAAGCTGCTCGGTGGACCGCAGGCCGGGCTCATCGTGGGCCGCCGAGAGGCGCTGGCGCGGATCCGTGCCCATCCGCTCGCGCGCGCGATGCGCATCGACAAGCTCGATCTCGCCGCGCTCGAAGCCACGCTGCGGCTGTATCGCGATCCCGACGGTGTGTGGAACGACGTGCCGGTGCTGCGCATGCTGGCGCGGGAGGCGCCCGCGCTCGAGGCCGCGGCGCGGGATCTCGCGGGGCGCGTCGCCGGCCGCCTGGCGGGCGCCGCGGACGTCGACGTCGTACAGACGGTCTCGGAGGCGGGCGGCGGGGCGCTGCCGGGCGCGGAACTCCGGTCGTGGGCGGTGGCGCTGCGTCCGGCGCACGATGGGCCCGAAGTGTGGGACCGACGGCTGCGCCGAAGCCGGCCGCCGGTATTCGCCCGGATCGCGGAGGACCGGCTGCTGCTGGACGTGCGGACGCTCGAAGCGGAGGACATCGAACCGCTGCTCTCCGCGCTGCAGGCGGCCGCGTCGCCGCCCGCCACTCCCTCCACCTGACGGTCGGATGAGCCGCGCCGGCCGGCAGGCGGCCGGCCATCATGAAATCACACCGCCGCGGGGCGCTCCCCGAGCCGGGGTCATCGGTACCGCGGGGCACATCGATCACGGCAAGAGCGCCCTCGTCCGCGCGCTCACCGGCATCGACCCCGACCGTCTGGAAGAAGAGAGGCGCCGCGGCATGACGATCGACCTCGGCTTCGCCCATCTCGACCTCCCGGGCGGCCGCCGCGTCGGCGTCGTGGACGTCCCGGGACACGAGCGTCTCGTGAAGAACATGCTCGCCGGCGCGGCCGGGCTCGACCTCGTCCTGCTCGTCGTCGCCGCCGACGAGGGCGTGATGCCCCAGACGCGGGAGCACCTCGACATCCTGCGCTTCCTGCACGTCAGGCGCGGCATCGTCGTGCTGAACAAGATGGACCTCGCGCCGGATCCGGAGTGGCTCGCGCTCGTCGAGGACGACCTGCGTGCGCTGGTCGCCGGGACGTTTCTCGAGGGCGCGCCGGTCCTCCGGGTCTCCGCGCGCACGGGCGCCGGCCTGGCGGATCTCGTCGCCGCGATCGGCCGCGCGCTCGGAGAGGCGCCGGCCCGCGACCTCGCCGCCCCGGCCCGCCTGCCCGTCGACCGCAGCTTCACGATGGAAGGCTTCGGCACCGTGGTCACCGGCACGCTGTGGAGCGGGCGCATCGACGCCGGCGATCTGCTGGAACTGTTGCCGGGCCGGCGGGAGGTCCGCGTGCGCGGGCTGCAGAGCCACGGCGCCGTGGTCGGCGAGGCCGCCGCGGGCCAGCGGGTCGCGCTGAACCTCGCCGGCGTCGGCAAGGACGACGTGCGGCGGGGCGACGTGCTCGCATCCCCGGGCACGATCGCGCCGGCGCGCGTGCTCGACGCGCGCATCCGGCTGCTCCGCGGCGCGCCGCCCCTCCGGGACCGCGGACGCGTGCGGGTGTACATTGCCGCGGACGAGGTCATCGGGCGGGTGCGGCTCGCGGACCGAGACCAACTCGAACCCGGCGAGTCGGCGGCCGCGCAGATCCTCTTGGAGCGGCCGGCCGTCGCGCTGCGGGGCGATCCGTTCGTCTTGCGCCGCTACTCGCCGATGACGACGATCGGCGGCGGGGAAGTGATCGCCGCGCCCGCGCCGCTGCGCCGCCGCGGGCCCGCCGCCGCCGCGGAGATCGCGGCGCTCGAAACCTCCGGGCTCGACGTGCGGCTGACGGGCGCGATCCGCGCGGCCGGGACGGCCGGGACGTCCGTGGACTCGCTTGCGCCGCTGCTCGGCGAGACCCGCGACCGCGTCGCCGTCGAGGCCGAGGCGGTCGCCGCCGCCGGACAGATCATCGCCGTTCGAGGGCGGCTGTTCGCCGCGTCCGTAGCCGCCGGTGTGCGGGAGGCGGTGCTCCGGGCGCTGGCCGCGGGCCACGCGGAGGCGCCGTGGCGTATCGGGCTGCCGCGGGACGAGCTCAAAGCACGGGCGTTTGCCGGCGGGGACGACCGCCTGTACGGGCACGTTTTCGACGCGCTGGCCGCGGCGGGTGACGTGGAACTCGCCGGGGGGTACGTGCGGGCGCGCGGGTTCGTCCCCCAGCGCGGCGCCGCGGACGGGGCCGCCGCGCGTGAGATCGAGCGGGCGTACCGCGACGGGCGCTATGCCCCGCCGGACCGCGCGGACGTGCTGGCCCGCGCCGCGGATCGCGGCGCCGCGGAGCGGATGTTCGCCGCGCTGCTGGATGAGGCCGTCCTCATCGACGCCGGCGGCGGGGTGGTGTTCCACCGCGACGTTCTCGCCGACGTGGAGGCGCGCGTTCGGGCGCATCTCGAACGGGAGGGAGAGATCACCGTCGCGTCGCTTCGCGACCTCCTCGGAAGCAGCCGGAAGTTCACCTTGGCGCTGTTGGAGTACTTCGACGCACGGCGTGTGACGCGCCGGGTCGGCGACAAGCGCGTGCTGATTCGGACGGCGCCGGCGTCGGACGCGAGCCCGGCGTAAAGAGAGGGTAGGGAGCGAGGGCTCTCTACCCGATACGCGCCGCGCGGCCGGGGTGCGGCCGCGCGGCGCGCTTTTCGCCAGCCTGTCTTCTCTCGCCTACAGACGGTCCCGAGTGACCGTCGTGCTGCTGCCGGCACTGCTGCGGGAAATCGCGACGATCGCCACGATGATGATCAGCACGATGATCAGTCCCACGATCACCGCCGCCGTCGTGCTCATGCCGAGGACGGATCCGCTCGGGGCCGGCGGTTGCGACGGCTGCGCCGGTTGGGCGGGCTGTGACGGCGGCGCGGGCTGCGCCGGTTGCGACGGATAGGACGGTTGCGCGGGCTGCGCCGGTTGCGACGGATAAGACGGTTGCGCGGGCTGTGCCGGTTGCGACGGATAAGACGGCGGGGCGGGCGGCGGCGCGGTCTGTGCCATCGCCGCCGTGCTCGCGAAGGTCAACAGAACGATTGCCGTCAGCAGAATCCTGCCGGCGGTGCGTGGGGACGCGAAAATCCCGTGAGCCATAGTGAGGATAGCCTCCTTTGGAAACCTGCTCCGCCCGGAGACCGGTCAGTAAATTGTTCCTCAAGGGAGCGGCGCCGTAACCACGGCGCCGCTCTCCGAACGGGCGCTCCGGCGGCGGGGCTACTCGAAAACCGGCGTCACCGTAGGCGGAACGATCTCGATCCACTGCGGGCCGCGGTCCATCGCGATCTCCGCGCCGCCGCGGTCGGTGAAGAAGAGCCGCGCGCCGCGGGAGGGCTTGTGCCAGGTCGCGGGCGTGACCACGCCGTCTTCGACCACCCAGGCCGGGCCGGAGCCGACGTCGTCGTAGGTCCACGTGTCTTCGTGGATATGCGTCCGTCCCTCGACGCGCGGGACGACCATGATCGAGACCGTGGCGGCGCGCAGCACCGTGCCGGTGCCGGCGTCGACGTCGGGCCTGCCCGCCAGCTCGCGCACGTAGTCGTTGGTGTCCCGGCGGTAGAGCCAGCGCACGCGGTAGAGCGGATCCGAGAAGTTGATCGTGACGGCCTGCGCGGCCGGGCGCTGAGACAGGGGCGCGTCGTCCTTCCAGGCCGGATGTGCAACCGCGGCCCATTCGCCCCAGCCGTGCTCGTCCGCCACGTCGCGAAGCGCCGCGGTCGAGGTGAACATCGTGTGCTCGTACGCGATGCCGGGGCGCGGAATGCGCCGGTACGCCCCCGGGAAGCGGAACTCGTCGAGGTTGGTCACGTGCAGTTCCGGGATCAGATCGAGGGCGTCCTCGTTCCCGCCGACGTGCGCGAGCGCCGCGCCGGTCTCCATGACATAGTTGAGAAACTGCGTGCGGATCGACCGGACCGGACCCACTCGGTCGACGTCCTGCGGGCCGAACAGCGCGAGGTACCGGGTGATGGGGCCTTCCGTCAGGGATTCGTAGACGCGCGCCGCGCGCGACAGGCCCCACTGCGGCCGGGCCTCCGGATGGTTCTCGACGATGATCGCGAGAGGCCGTTGCGGCGCCGCCCCCCGCGGCACGGGCCGTCCGTCGAGCGGGCTGTCGACAACTGTGGGGATCACGGTGGGGTACGGGTGAGGCGCTCGGGACGTTGGGCGCACCGCGCAGGCGCTGAGGCCGAGGACGGCCGCGAGTGTCAGCGCTGCGAGAATCGACGTGAATCGCGGACGCGCTTTCGCCGAGGGGGGGGTCACGTGATGACTCACACTTCGTTGTTTCCCGAATGCGCGGCCGGTTTCTTGCCCGTACGGGGCCTGCGCCGCCATAGCCGCCGCCCGAGAATAGCACGGAGGAGAGGGGGGTACAAGACGCCGGATCGAAGCGTTACCGATCGTGGAGGGGCATGGATCCTGGTGGGTCTCCTGGTCTTCAAAATCAGCGGCGGGCCCTTCGGGTTCGCGGTGGGTTCGATTCCCACACCCCTCCGCCAAGTAACGTGGCGTGTGATATAGAGGGGTCCGAAATCTCCGGACCCCTCTAAGGCGCGACCGCCTACCTCTGACCGTCTCGGGTCGCTTCGATACTGGCCAGATATTCTTGGTTTCGGCGCCGGACCGCCTGAGCGTCGGGCGCCGCCGTCAACCCTTCGACGCGCGCAATCCCGGCGTCGACTTCCGTGTACGTCACGTCCACGCGGTCGCCTTGACGCCGCTTGGGTGTCGTGGGGAGCATGCGCAGACGAAATTCTTTGCCGGGAACCTCCTCGAGATGAAAGACCATAAACGTCGAGCCGTTTTCCGCTGTGATCTTCGGGTCGTCGGCGATGCGCGCGACGACCTGCACGGGCCGGCGGCCCGCGCCTACGCGCAGTCTGTCAAACCATCCCATGGTGTTCCTCCCGAGGCCGCGGGCGTTCATTCGCCCGTCGAGCCGGTGCGGTTGAGCGTTAGGGCCGGATCGGGTCCTCGGGTGGCGGGAGTGAGATCCGCGTAATGTGAGACGGAGTGGGGCGCTCACAGGGCGCGCCGGCGGGGCCGTCCTGGGGCCGCCGCCACGGCGGTGTGCCCGACGGCGATTCGGCGGCGAGGGCGGCCGCGTCCGCCGCGGGGAAGTCGGGGCCGGGGAAATCGTCGGGTACCCACGTGAGCCAGTCCAACGTCCTCGCGCGCGACGGCGCGTGCGGGCCGGAGGCTCTCGCGCTGGACGCCGCGGCCAGGAGCACCGCGCATACGAGGGCCACGGCAATGATACCTGCCATCGCCGCGCGGACGGGAGGCCCGAGACGCTCGATGCGGTTCATGGTGGCCTTACCAGTGTATACGCAACCGCCGCCGGCGGCGTTCTCAGAGGGAGTGGCGTCTCGCGGACCAAAGGAATCCGTATGACCGCCGCTCCGCTCACCGGTCTGCGCGTCGTCGACGCATCGCGCATCCTTGCCGGACCATTTTGTGGCATGCTGCTCGGGGACCTCGGCGCGGATGTCGTCAAGGTGGAGCGCCCCGGCGGCGGCGATGAGACGCGCGCGTGGGGCCCGCCGTTCCTCGAACAGCCCGCCGGCACGGGCCGCGATGCGACGTATTACCTGTCCATCAACCGCAACAAGCGCAGCCTGACCTTGAATCTGAGCGCCGAGGCCGGCCGCGCGGTCCTCGAGCGGCTCGTGCGCGGCGCCGATGTCTTCTTGGAAAACTTCCGGCCGGGCACCCAGGCCGCGCTCGGCGCCGACTGGGAGACGCTGTCGCGGGTCAATCCGCGTCTGATCTACTGTTCGATCTCGGGATTCGGGCCGGTCGGGCCGGACGCGAATAAACTCGGCTACGACCTGCTGATGCAAGGCGCGACCGGGCTGATGTCCACGACCGGCGAGGCCGGAGGCGCCCCGGTGCGCGTCGGCGTCGCGGTGATCGACCTCGCGACCGGCTCCTCGGCGCTGGGCGCGATTCTCGCGGCCCTCTATGCGCGCGAGCGGACGGGGCTGGGGCAGCGGATCGACTGCTCGCTGCTCGGCACGGGCGTCGCCTGGATGACGTACGCGGCGCAGAGCTACTTTGCGACCGGCCGGCAGCCGCAGCCGTCGGGGTCGGGGCACCCCAACCTGGTGCCGTACCAGGCGTTTCGGGGATCCGACGGACGCTGGTTTCTCGTCGCCGTCGGAACGGACGAGCAGTGGCGGCGATTCTGCCGCGCGCTGGGACTCCCGCACGGCGCCGACGCGCGGCTCGCGACGAACGCCGGCCGCGTGGAACACCGCGGCGAGCTCGTCGCGGATCTCGCGCGCCGGTTTGGGGCGGGGCCGGCGGCGTCGTGGATCGAGCGTCTTGAGCCCGCCGGCGTGCCCGCGGGTCCGGTGCGCGGCCTCGCGGAGGTTTTCGAGGACCCCCAGGTCCAGGCACTGGACCTCGACGCGGCGCTCCAGCACCCGGCGTACGGGGTGCTGCGCACGGTGGGCACAGCGTTCCGGTTCTCGGAGACGCCGGCGGCGCTGCGCCTTGCGCCGCCGCTGCTCGGCCAGCACACGGACGAAGTGCTGGCTGAGCTCGGGTACGGCGCGGAGGAGATCGCGCGGCTTCGTACCGCGGGCGCGGTCTAGTTTAGAACCCCATCGTCGTGACCTTCGACGGCGTGATCCGGATCGTCACGCGCTTCTCCGGCGCGTCACCGTCCGGATAGGCGTACGGGCTGCCGACGTAGCGTTGCGAGAGACGGTCGATGTCCCGCGCGCCGCTCTTTTCGTCGAACGCCGTGACCACGCCCTTGATCTGCACGTACTGATAGGGATTTTCCCGGTCGACGATCGCGAGCGCGACTTCCGGGTGTTTGTGCATGTTGCGCAACTTGACGCGTCCTTGGGACGAGTTGAGGATGACCTGTCCGCCTTCGTACAGGAACCACATCGGCGTGGCCTGGAGGTCGCCGATTCCGCGCGTGGCGAGCACGGCGAAGTTCGGCTTCTCGAGAAACTTGCGAACGGGTTCGGAAATCGGCGCTGCCACCTGACATCACCTCTCGTCGCGTCAAGACGGGTCACCCGCGGGGGTTCCTTCGAGTGTCTTTAATGCGGGCGCCGCGGAACCCTCGGCTCCGAACGCGCCACGCAGTTCATGACTTTGTGACGAGTGGCGTGTAGTTTTTATCGTAGTCGCACCTTCCGCGCTCATCCCGCGGCCGCCCGAAGTTGACCGCGACCTAACGCACACGGCAGGGTATTGACACGAACGTCAGGGCCTCCCTACAATGGCGCAGCATGGGAAACTTCTATCAAATCGGGGAAGTCTGTCATGTCACCGGTTTGACTCCTCGGACCCTCCACTATTACGACGAGATCGGCCTGCTCGTCCCCAGCGAACGGCTGGCGGGCGGGCAGCGGCTATACACCGCGGGCGATCTCGAGCGCATCGAGGAGATCAAAGAACTCAAGCGGCTGCTCGGTCTTTCGCTGAGCGAGATCAAAAGGCTGTTGGACGCCGATGACGCGCGCAAGCGTCACCTCGCCGCGGCGAGTCGGGCACCCGACGAGCCGGCCCGGCGCGCCGCGCTCGAACAGGCGCTCTCGGTGGCTGAGGCGCAGGCCTGCTCCGTTCAGGAAAAGATCGACCAGCTGACCGAGTTCGGACGAAAGTTGGGCCGGCACGTGCGTGATCTGCGGCGCCTCCTCAAGAACGGGAGCGGAACCGCGGTCAGGCTGAAGGCCGCGTCCGCGGCCGGCGACGCCCGCGCATACCGCGGGCTGGTCCCCGAAGGGGGACGCTCCGCGGTGAACAGGGCGGGAGGCGAGCGGTGAAGCGAACGGTCTGGATCTGGGTGGTCGTCGCGGCGATCGTGCTCGCGGCCGGCCTCGTGGTCAGCCGCGGGGCGACACTCAAGCCAACCCCCCCGGCCGCACAGAGCGGCGGAAGCCGGCGGCAGGCGCCGCTCGTCGTGACCGGTCACGCACAGCGCCGGTCCCTCGCGCGGACGCTGCAGCTGACGGCGAGCATCACGTCCCTTACGCAGTCGGTGATTTTCCCGAAAACGTCCGGGTATCTACTGGCCGTGACGGTGCGGCCCGGCGACCCGGTAAGGCAGGGCCAGGTGCTGGCGTTGATCGACCACGCGCAGCTCGACGCCCAGGTCGCACAGGCCCAGGCCTCGCTGACCGCCGCCGAAACCGCGGTACAGACGTCGCAGGCGCAGCTGGCGGCGGCGCGGGCGCAGCGGGTCAACGCCGAGGCCGGCGTCGCGAGCGCGAACGCGGCGGTGGTCAAGGCGGAGGCGTCGCTCGCGAACATGCAGGCGACCTACAACCGCACCGACGCGCTGGCCAAACAGGGCGCGATCGCCCAGCAGAACCTCGACGACGCCAAGGCGCAGGTGGTGACGGCCCAGGCGACGCTCGACGCCTCGCGGGCGCAGGTGGGACAGGCTCGGGCGCAGGTCGACGCGGCGCGCCAGCAAGAGGCCGCCGCGGCGTCGCAGGTCAAGACGCAGCAGGCGCTCGCGAACAACGCCGCCGCGGCGCTCGAGAACGCGCGCGTGCAGCTGCAGTACGCCACGATCACGGCGCCGTTCTCCGGCGTGGTCGTCAGCCGGCAGCTCGATCCCGGCTCCTACGTGACCCCCGGCACGTCGACGTCCATTCTCACCATCGCGGACCTCGACCATCTCGACGTCGTGGTAAACGTCGGATCGCCGGACCTTCCGATGATTCGCAAGGGCGACGCGGTGAACATCCTGATCGACGCCTATCCGGGCCGGGTCTTTCCGGGCGCGATCAGCCGGATCGCCGGCGGCGTCGATCCGGTGACCCGAACGGTGCAGGTCGAGGTCGACATCGATAACCCGCAGCACCTGCTGCGCCCGGGGATGTACGCGACGGCGCAGCTGTCGGCCGGCTCGCGGCCGGCACTCGTCGTGCCGCTGTCGGCGGTGCAGTCCTCCGGTTCCCAGCACTGGGTCTGGCTCGTCGAGAGCGGCAAGTCCGTGCAGCAGTACGTCAACGTGGGACAAGCGACCGGAGAAGTCATCGAGATCATCGGCGGTTTGGAGACGACGGACACGCTGATCGTCCGCGGCGCCGATCTCGTCCGGCAGAACCAGCCGGTGCGCACCGCCGCGCCGTCCGCGGGGGCGCCCTGATGCCGGCGGACCGCCTTACGGCCGCCTCGCCGGCTGCCATGATATCGACGGCGGTGGCCGAGGAGAAGGGAGCGCGATGTTTCTAACCCGCGCGGCCACCAAGAATCCGATCGCGATCTTCATGGTCTGCATCGCGGTCGTGGTGCTGAGCACCATCGCCCTGCAGCGCCTCCCGCGCGACCTGTTCCCGAAGATCACCGTTCCCGTTATCTCCGTCTCCGCCCAGTACAGCGGGGCGAGCCCGGAGACGATGGAGCGGACCGTCACGTATCCGCTCGAACAGGCCATGACGCGCGTCGCCGGCGTCCAGCAGATGCTTTCGACGACGCGGACGGGCACGACCAACATCCAGGTGTGGTTTGACTGGGGCACGGATCTCAACAACGCCGAAGTCGAGGTCATTCAGAACGTTCAGCGCGTGATGCGCACCCTGCCGCCGGGCGTCACCCAGCCGTTCGTCGTGAAATTCGACATCTCCAACATCCCGGTCGCGCAGGTCGTGGTCGGCGGCGGCGGCCTCGACGCGCGCCAGCTGTACGACCTTGGCTACAACACGATCGAGCCGCAACTGGAGCGCCTCCCCGGCGTGTCGCAGGCGTTTGTGAACGGCGGGCTCGTCCGCCAGCTCAACGTCAACGTGGACCCCACCCGGCTGGTCGCGACCGGGATGACGCTGCAGAATGTCATCACCGGGATCTCGAAGTACAACGCCCTCATTCCGTCCGGCGACCTCCGGAATAACCGCATCGACTATCAGCTCAACGTTCCCAGCCTGGTGCAGAGCGTGCCGGCGATCCGGAACGTCGTCCTCGCGACACGCAACGGCGTTCCGATCCACGTCGGAGACGTCGCGCAGGTGCAGGACGCGGCGGCGGACCAGGCGCAGATCGTGCGGATCAACGGCAAGCCCGGCGTCACCATGTTCGTGCTGCGCGAACCGGACGCCAACACGATCCAGGTGGTCGACGAGCTGCGGAAGGCGCTGCCGCATCTGTCGGGCATCCCGCGGGGGGTGACGCTGCAGGTCGGCTTCGATCAGTCGCAGTACATCCGGGCGGCGATCGCAACGCTGGAGCGCGAGGCCCTCATCGGCGCCTTCCTGACCTTCCTCGTGGTGCTGGTCTTCCTGCGCAGCCTCTGGAGTCTCGTGATCATCGGCGTCGGCATTCCGCTGTCGGTCGCGACGGCGCTGCTGCTGTTGTACTTCACGGGGCAGGGGCTCAATATCTTCACGCTCGGCGGCCTCACCCTCGCGATGGGCCGGTTGGTCGACGACGCCATCGTCGTTCGGGAGAACATCACCCGGCATTTATCGAAACCCGGGACGCCGGTGCTGCAGGCGGTGCTGACGGCCACCCAGGAAGTGGGCCTTCCCGTGCTGGCGTCCACCGCGACGACGATCGCCGTGTTCTTCCCGGTGGTGTTCTTGAGCGGCATCTCGCAGCGGCTGTTCGTGCCGATGGCGCTGACGATCGTGTTTGCGCTGTCCGCCTCCTACGTCGTCTCGATGACGATGGACCCGATCCTCAGCATTAGGTTCCTCCGCGCGAACACGGCCGGTCCTCAGGGGCAGGGCGCCGCGGCGCGCTTCGTGCGGTGGAGCGAGGGGATCATGGACGGCCTGGACGAGCGGTATCAGCGGGCGCTCAGGTGGACGCTGGTCCACGCCGGTCCCGTTGTGGCCGGCATCGCGCTGGTCTTCCTGGTTTCCCTCGTGGCGGCCCGGGGCATCGGCAGCGAATTCTTCCCCGATACGGACGAGAGTCAGTTCTCGGTGGACGCGCAGGTGCCGCAGGGCACCGCGGTCCAGACGGCGTCCAACATCGTCGAGCAGATCGCCGACGTCGTCCGCCGGACGGTGCCGGCGAAAGATGTCCTGGCGATCTACACAAATACCGGCGCCAACCCCGGGGGGTTCGGTTCGAACGCCGGTCCGAACTACGGCAGCGTCGAGATCCGGCTCGTGCCGCCGACGCGGCGGCGCCACTCCTCGACGGAGTGGGCCAACGCGGTCCGCGCGGCGCTCAACGGCAAGTTCCCCGGCGTGCTGATGTTCCTCGACGTGGGCGGGCTCGAACACCGCATCGTCAACGTGGGGGCGAGGGCGCCGATCGACATCCAGCTCATCGGATACAATCAGCAGGCCGGCGCGCAGTTGGCGCAGCAGGTGGCCGCGATGGTCTCCGGTATCGAGGGGACCGCGGACGTCCAGATCACGCCGCGCGGACAGTACCCGAACTTCAACGTCAACATCGACCAGGAGAAGGCCGCGCAGCTCGGGCTCTCCTCGGCGGACATCGCCAGCGCCGTCAACACCGCGATGGCCGGCAACGTCGCCACGGCGAGCCAGTTCATCGATCCGGTCACCGGCAACGAGTACAACATCGTCGTGCGGCTGCAGGACGCCCACCGGTCGCATCCGGAGGACCTCGGCGGCGTCCCGCTCAACGTGCTCGCCGATCCCCCCGCGGGCGCGCCCACGCCGGCGGGCACGACGCAGCCGATGGTGCCGATCCTGCTGCGCGACGTCGCCCGGATCACCCTCGGCAGCCAGCCGCTGCAGATCAGCCGGAAGAACGAGCAGCGCGTCATCGACGTGACCGCCAACGTCATCAACCGGCCGCTCGGCGCGGTGTCCCAGGACGTCATTCGCGCGCTCGACCGCACCTCGTTCCCCGAAGGCTTTACCTACCACATGGCGGGCCAGACCGAGCAGCAGCAGGGCGCCTTCTCGAGCCTCGGCTTCGCGCTGCTGCTCGCGCTGATGCTCGTCTACATGATCATGGCGAGCCAGTTCATGTCGCTCGTGGATCCGTTCATCATCATGTTCGCCGTTCCGCTGGGGTTCATCGGCGTGATCTGGATGCTCTTGCTCACGCATACGACACTGTCCATCATCTCCTTCATGGGCGTCATCACGATGATCGGCGTCGTCGTAAGCAACGGCATCCTGCTCGTCGACTACGCCAACAAGATGCAGGAGCAGGGGATGCCGGCCCACGAGGCCGTGCTGCAGGCGGGCCGCATCCGGCTGCGTCCTATTCTGATGACGGCCATCGCGACGATCCTCGGCATGATTCCGATGGCCACCGGCCTCGGCGAGGGCAGCGAGACCAACATGCCGCTCGCGCGCGCGGTGATCGGCGGCCTGACGGTCAGCACCGGGCTCACGTTGCTGCTGATCCCGGTCCTGTACGTGTTCTTCGAGCGCCTGCTGCCGCGACGCCGGCGCACCGAAGCGTAGCACCGCGGCCCCGGTGCCCACCCCTGCCGCGTCCGGCGCGGCGCCAGATCGGCCGCCGGCTCCACGCGGGGAGCTGCGCGTCGACGGCCTGAGCGTCGCGCTCGAGCGCGCTCCGCAACCGGGGGCGGGACGCGCGCCCGGCCTGCTGCCGATTCTCGAGGACGTCTCCCTCGTGGTTCCGGCGGGGCGCACGGCCGCCCTCGTCGGCGCCTCCGGGGCGGGCAAGTCGATGACCGCCTATGCCGTCTTGAAGCTGTTCCCGGTGCCGGCCCGCATTACGGCGGGCCGGATTCTGCTCGACGGGCTCGACCTTACCGCGATGTCGGAGCGCGAACTGACCGCGGTCCGGGGACGCCGCGTCGCCATGATCTTCCAGGAGCCCGGGGCCGCGCTCGACCCGCTCATGACCGCCGGCGACCAGGTCATGGAGGGCATCGTCGCCCACCTCGGCCGGCGCGGCGCGCGGGAACGGGCCGTCGAGGCGCTGACGCGTGTCGGCCTCGACGGGACGTTTTTCCGGCGGTATCCGCACGAGTTGTCGGGCGGCCAGCGCCAGCGGGTGTTGATCGCCGGCGCGGTCGCGCCCGGCCCGGACCTCCTGATCGCCGACGAGCCGACCGCGGCGCTCGACGTCACGGTCCAGGCGCAGATCCTGGATCTCCTCGCGCGCCTTCAGCGCGACCTGGGAATGGCGCTCCTGCTCATCACCCACGACCTTGGGGTCGTCGCGCAGACGGCCGATCTCGTCCACGTCATGCGCGGCGGCCGGATCGTCGAATCGGCCGAGACCCGCACGCTGTTCGCCTCTCCGCAGCACCCGTATACTCAGGCGATCGTCACCCAGGCCCGGCGTCTCGGCCGCTGGGCCGAGTGACGGCGCCCCTTGCGGGGACCGACCAATCGTGAGGTGTCCACTTTGGACGGTCACCCGTCAGCGCCGGCATCGCAGGAGGAGTCCCCGGAAGCCGGGGCGAACCCCGGCCCACCACGTAGGCTTGCTCCAAAGAACCCGTTTTCGAACGTCGTCGTACTGCAGGTTACGGCGGCGCGTCGGGTGAGTGTGTGGCTTCCGCGCGCGATCGTCGGGGTGGACAAAGTGCCACAGGGGGTGTGGGGATGGCGAAACGTGCAGTGAAGCAGTTTGCTCGGACCCTGACCCGTCGGCGGCTGCTGACGGCGGCCGGGGCGGGTCTCGCCGGGGCGGGGGCATCGCGTCTTGTCGCACCGTGGAAAGCGGGTGCCGCGCCGGCTCAGATCCGCGGATCGTCCCTTCGGATCTTGACCTGGAGCCACTTCGTGCCCGCGTACGACACCGCGTTCGACAAGTACGCCAACGATTGGGGTGTCGCGAACGCGGTCACCGTCCGCGTGGACCACATTCCGATCGACCAGTTGCCCGCCCGGATCGCGTCCGAACTGGCCGCCGGCGCCGGCCACGACATCTTTCAGATGAACGGCCAGATTCAGACGACCCTCTACTACAAGAACATGGTCGACGTCTCGGACATCTGCAACAAGCTCGGCCAGGACGGGGGCGGCTGGATCTCGATGGCGAAGAACTGCTGCGTCGTCAACGGCCAGTGGTACGCGATGCCGGAGTTCTACATTCCGCAGCCGATGATGTGGCGCGCCGATCTGTGGCAGCAGTACAATTGTCCGGCGCCGAGCACGTGGGAGAATCTGCGCACGGCGGCGCGGATCGGCAAGTCGAAGGGCCATCCGGCGGGATTCGCGATCTCTCACTGCAACGACTCCAACCACAACTGGCGGGCGGTGTTCTACGCCTTCGGCGTGCACGAAACCGACCCGTCCGGCAAGGAACTGGCGTGGGACTCGAAGGCGCTCCGCGACGCGATGCAGTTCAGCAAGGCGCTCTGGTCGGACGGCATGACCTCCGAAGTGTTCTCCTGGGACAACGTCTCGGACAACCGGTACCTCGACTCCGGCGTCGCAATCTACATCCACGACGCGCTCTCGTCGCTCTTCTCGGTGGAGACGAGCAACCCGACGCTGTTCGGCAACATCAACGCCGGCGTGCCGGGCGGCGAACCGAAGGGCTCCGTCCGCAGCGCCGCGGTCGTCGACCCGACGATCCTCGGCGTCTGGAAGTTCTCGAAGAACCAGGCCGCGGCGAAGGCGTTCCTCGAGGCCTACGGCGCGGACGTGAAGTTCTCGCTCTCGGCCAGCAAGGGCTACAACATGCCGTACCTCAAGAAGTGGTACGCGAAGCCGATGCCCGGCCTCGGCGCGCACCTGCCCAAGCTGGAGCTGATTCAGGACTGGGACAAGATCGCGCTGGTGTTCGGTTACCCCGGGCCCGCCACGGCGCCGGCGTCCGAGGTGCTCTCGACCTTCGTCGTTCCGGATATGCTGGCGCGATACTGCCACGGGGAGAGCCTGGAGAGTTCGATCAAGTGGGGTCTGGGGCAAATTAAGGGTATCTACGCGAAGTACAAGTAGGCCGTTAGCGCGTCCCGGGGGGCCGTTGAGGCTCCCCCGGGATTCCTCCGGCGAGGTCACCCGATCACGGCGCAGCCGCGCGTAGCCGACGTCGAGTTGCTGGGGGGCGGACACCCGACCGCCCGCCGTCGTGCGTTTACGCGAGAGCGCCTGGTGTTCGGCTATTCGCTCCTCGCGCCGGCGGTTCTTTACATGGTGCTGCTCGTCGGGATCCCGTTCTTCTTCTCGCTGTACCTCGCGTTGAGCGACGCGACCGTCGGCAACCAGGTCGCGAGCTACGTCGGCCTGGCGAACTTCGTCGCGATTTTCAACGACGGGTCGTTCCGGCAGGCCCTCCGGAATTCGATCGTGTTCACGGTCGTCGCGGGAATCTTCAAGATCATCCTCGGCACCCTGATGGCGTTTCTGCTGGTCCAGGAAGTGCGCGGGAAGAAGTTGATCCGGTCGCTCGTCGTCATCCCCTGGACGTTGCCGGTCGCGATCAGCGCGCTTGCCTGGAAGTGGATGTACGACCCGCAGTTCAGCGCGATCAACTACGTCGGGACCCGGTTGCACCTGATCCAAGGATGGCCGAACTGGCTCGGCGAGCCGGGGCTCGCGATGGCGGCCGTGATCTCGGTCAACGTCTGGCGGGGGTTTCCGTTCGCGGCGATCGTGCTGATGGCCGGGATGTCCGCGGTGCCGGTCGAGCTGCTCGACGCCGCGAAGGTGGACGGGGCGACGTTTCTCACGCGGTACCGCTTCATCATCATCCCGGTGATCGCCCCGATCCTCTTCGTCGGCCTCCTGTTCGACACCGTGTTTACCTTGTCCGACATCAGCATCGTCTACCTGCTGACGTTCGGCGGGCCGATGGGCTCGACGGAGATCCTGCCGACGAAGGCGTTCGAGATCGGCATCCAGGCCGGCGCGCTCGGCCGCGGCGCCGCGATCTCCCTCGTATTGTTCCCGATCCTGCTGCCGGTCGTCTATCTGCTGCTGCGCAACCTCCGGAGACGCGAGGCGCTGTGAGCAGCGTCGGCGTGCTGGGAGACCGCGCCCCCGCGGCGGATCTGCAGGAGCGGCGGGCACGGGCGCGGGAGCTCCGCCGGCAACTGCTGATTTACCTCGGCTTCCTGCCGTTTTTCCTGATCGCGGTCTTCCCGGTGTTCTGGATGGCGATCACCGCGTTCAAGACGGACGCGGATCTGGTCAACCCGACCGTGTTCCCGCTGTGGTTCCACCAGCCGCCCACGTGGGAGCACTTCACGTACCTCTTCCAGCATACGTACTACGGGTACTGGATCACGAATACGATCGAGATCGCGGCGTCGGTTTCGCTGATCACCCTGCTGGTCGGGGTGCCGGCCGGGTACTCGCTCGCGCGGCTCGGGCTGCCCGGCGCCGAGAACATGGGCATCGCGATCTTCCTCGGTTACCTGATCCCGCCGATCCTGCTGTTCATACCGCTCTCGCGGGTCGTCGCGATGACCCACCTGATCGACACGAAGTGGGCGCTCGTACTCGTGTATCCGACGTTCACGGTCCCGTACTGCACCTGGCTGCTCTCCGGCTTCTTCAAGACCGTGCCCCGGGAGATCGAGGAGGCGGCGCTCGTGGACGGGTGCGGGCGGCTCGGCGCCCTGATCCGGACGGTGCTTCCCGTAAGCCTCGCCGGGATCCTGACCGCCGTAATCTTCGCGTTCACGCTTACGATGCAGGACTTCTTGTATTCGCTGGTCTTCGTCTCGGTGTCGGACCAGAAGCCGGTGCCGCTCGGGGTTGCCAGCGACCTCATCCGCGGCGACGTGTATTTCTGGGGGTCGCTCATGGCCGGCGCGCTGATCGTCGGCGTCCCGGTGGCGATCCTCTACAGTTTCTTCCTGGACCAGTTCATCTCAGGGATCACCAGCGCCGCCGTCAAGTAGGTCCCCGGTGCTCCGGCTCGAGGCGGACGGGCTGATCGACGGCGTCGCGGAAGGCGCGCATCGTCCGGGGCGCCTGTGCATCACGAACGGCCGCGTCGCGCCGCCGGACGCCGCCGGCCCGGGGGAGTTTGACGTGTCGCTGCCGGGCTGCACGCTCTTGCCCGGCCTCGTGGACTTCCACACGCACGCCGGCATCGACACCCGCCGCGGCGATCTTCGCGGGCAGGCCCACGCGCCGGGACCCGTCGCCGCGGGCGAGGCCGTCGGCCGCCTTCAAGACGACCTGCGCGCGGGCGTGACAACGGCGCGGCTGTGCGGGGACATCGGGGGACTGGACCTCCGGCTCCGCGCCCAAATCGAGGCGGGCCGGGTCGTCGGGCCGCGGCTCTTTGTGGCCGGGCGGGCGATCAAGTCGTCCCGCGGGGGCGGCGGCGCCGTCGTCTCGGTAACCACGGACGATCCCGAGGAGATCGGCCGGGCGGTAGAGCGGAACCTCGCCGAGGGCGTCGACCTCGTGAAATTGTTCGTTTCCGACGGCGTGGGGGACCCGGCGCAAGAACCCACCACGTGCTACTACGGCGAAGCCCACGTGGCCGCCGCGGCGCGGCGCGCCCACGCCGCCGGCCGGCCGGTGGCCGCCCACCTCCTCGGCGGGGCCGGTGTCGCGACTGCGATCGGCGGCGGGCTCGACGTCCTCGAGCACGGATGGTTTCTCACGGACGCGGACTTGGATCTGATCGCCCGGAGCGGCACGTTGATCACGCTTACCCTCGGCGTCTTGTGCGGTCCGCACGCGCACGCGTTCGGAGACGTGACCGAGGAGCGCGCGCGGCTCGAGCGCCTCGGCCGTGACGCGTGCGAGACCGCCCGCAAGGTCATCGCGCGGCGGCTGCGCTACGTGCTCGGGACAGACGCGGTGCACGGCCGGTTGGCGGACGAGGCCGTCTGGGCGGTTACGTTGGGCGAGACGCCGATGCGGGCGATTCGGGCGGCGACCGCCTGGCCGGCGGCCGCGCTCGGCGCCGGCGACCGCCTGGGGACGCTTGAGCCCGGCAAGGTCGCCGACGTCATCGCGGTCGAAGGTGATCCGCTCGCCGACGTCCGTGCGCTGGGACGGGTGCGGATGGTTGTGCGCGATGGACGAATCGTGTATCACGCGGGCACGCGGCCCGCGGGGGAGGTGACCCCGACGTGACGACCGTAGCGATGATCGGGCTCGGCGAGATGGGGCTGCCCATGGCGCGCCGGCTCCTCGGCGCCGGCTTTCGCGTCGCCGGGTACGACGTGCGGGCCGAGGCCGTCGGGCGGCTGGCGGAGGCGGGCGGTCAGGCGGCGGCGTCCGCGGGTGACGCGGCGGCGTCGGCCGACGCGACGATCATTATGGTCAGAACGCCGGCGCAGGCGGAGTCCGTGATGTTCGGCGAGGTCGGCGTCCTCGCACGCGCGAGGGCCGGGACGCTGCTCACCGTCATGAGTACCGTCGGGGTGCCGTGCGTGCGCCGTCTCGCCGACGCGGCGTCACGCCGCGGATTTCGCTTCCTCGATGCCCCCGTCAGCGGCGGCCGGGCCAGGGCCGAGGACGGGACGCTGACCATCATCGTCGGCGGCGTCGCCGCCGATGTCGAGGCCGCCCGTCCGGTGCTCGCGGCGATGGGGACGCAGATCGAGCACGTCGGCGAGGCGGGCGCGGGCACGACCGTGAAGATGGCCAACCAAGTGCTGCTCACCGTCAGCCTCCTCGCCGCCCGCGAGATGGCGAACCTGACCGGCGTCGCGGGGATGCGTGCCGAAGCCGTGTGGAACGTCCTCCGCACCTGCACCGGCACGACCTGGGTCGTCGAGCACTGGCCGGTGGCCCGCGAGTGGCTCGAGACTTACCCGCGCGGGACGTCGCTCGATATCCTGGTCAAGGACACCGGCCTGGCGTTGCAAACCGCGCGCGAGGCGGGTGTGCCGGCGCCGATGCTCGGCCTCGCGTCGCAGTTGATCCTTGGTCTCACACGCGAGTTGGCGGGCGCCGCGCGAGACCGGGTCTGAGACGGACGGCCCCCGCCGCCGGTTCCCGGGGCGGGTCCTCAGTCGAGGACGAACAACCGTCCGAAGCCCGGCAGCGGCGCGCGAATCCCGGCCAGCCGGAGCGTCCGCCACGCCGTCGCGGCGAGCGAGTCGACGACCGGCCGGCGGGTCTCGCGTTCCACTTCGTCGATCACCGCCGCCGCGGCGAAGTTGGTGCAGACCGTCACGATTCCCTCCGCGTCCGGGACGGCGACCGCGCGCAGCAGCGCGGCCACCCGCGGCCGCGGCACCTCGGCAAACTCTTTGTTGACCGTGACCCCGAGGCAGGCGGACGCCACGACCTCGAGGCCGGCCGCGGTGTAGACGCGCCGGATCGCCTCGTGGATCTCCGCTAGATACGGCGTGGCGAGGCCGCACCGCGTGATGCCGAGCGCCCGGCAGGCTTCCAGGAGGTCGAGGGTCGACGTCGTGGCGGGGACCCCCGTTTCCGCTTCGAGCCGCCGGACGAGCGCGCGGTCGGCGTCGAGCCCCTTCCACGACCCCGAGGTGCCGTTCCAGGCGATCACGTCCATGCCCGCGTCGGCCAGCAGGCGCGCGGCCTCCACCATGGGCGCGTCGTCGAACTGTCCGAGCGAGCCCGCGTCGAGGGCGATCCGCGTCACCCGGATCCGCGTGAAGTGCAGCGAGACGGCGTCGCCGAGCGGCTCGAGCATCCGCGCCGTCAGCGGCTCGACGACCGTGTTGGATGAGGGCGTGATCATGCCGATCCGCCGCGGACGGCTCATGACGGCCGCGATGTTCAGGCGCCTTCGAGCATCGCGGCGGTGAGGCCGCGTACATACGTCGTGGCGAGGGCCGCGGCGACGAGCAGGACCGGCAGGCCCCCGAGGCTGACGCCGGAGACGACGGTCAGATCCTCCAGGCTGACGTCCATCGTTGCGAGGCCCACGGCGATCGTCTGATGCCATGTGTTCGGCAGGAAGACGCCCGCGAGCATGAAGTCGCTGCTGATCACGCCGAGCGCGAAGAGGCCGCAGGCCACGGCGACGGGCCAGCTCATCGGTAGGACGATGCGAAAAAACGCGGTGAGGCGGCTCGCGCCCTCGATGTAGGCGGAGTCTTCGATGTCCGGCGATAGTTTCTGAAAGTACGCCGAGAACAACCACACGCAGAACGGTACGGTCAGCATCGGATACGTCAGCACGAGGGCGCCTAAATTGTCGTCCAGACGCGCGTGGTAGACGAGCTGGTAGAGGGGCAGAAACAGGATCGTCTGCGGCACGAGAAACGTCGCCAGCAGGAGGCGCCGCCAGGCGCGCCATCCGGGCGGCCGCAGCCGGCCGAGCGCGTAGCCCGCCGCGAGGCTCGTGCCGAGGATCAGCGCGAGCGCCCAGGCAAACGCGATGCCGGTGTTCTTCGCCCATACCATGAACGGCACGACCTTGGTCATCACGGTGCCCTTATGCGACAGCCAGCCCTGCTCTTCAAACAGGCCCTCGTACCATTCCGTCGTGGGATGCCGGACGATGAACGGGCTGCCGTAGACGTCCTCCTCGACCGTCTTCAACGATTCGATCGTCATCATGTAGATCGGGAAGATGCTGTAGGCGGCGAGTAGCAGGAGCAGCACGACGTGCATGCCGCTCGAGACGCGCCGGCGAATCGCGGTCTTCACGCGAGCTCCTCGAGCGGTTCGAACAGACGGTAGCAGAGGTACAGAATGGCGCCGAGGACGGGCAGGAGGATGAGCGCCTCCGCGGCGGCTTTGCCCCACAGCCCGCCGATGATCGCGAGCTGGAACGCCTCCGTCCACGTCACCGAATAGGTAATCCGAAGTCCCGAGAGCATATAGACGTTGCCGAGATCACTCACCGCGCTGACGATGGCGAGGAACGCCGCCAACGCCAAAAACGGCCGCAGGATCGGCACCGTAACGTACCAGAACCGCCGCCATCCGCTCTTGACCTCGAGCGACGCGTAGTCGAAGAGATCCTGGGGGATGCCGTTGAGCGCCGCGAGCAGGAAGACGCCGACGAACGAGCCGCCGCGCCACGCGTTGAAGACGATGAGCGTCGAAAACCGCCACGTGCCGTCGCCGAAGATGCCGTCGAACCAGTAGCGGGCGTCCGACATCGCGGCCGAGTACACCGTGTGAAGCGGCGGGATCATGAACCAATACCATCCCACGAGTGCGAGGCCGGACGGATAGGCCCAGGGCAGAAACGCCGCGAGGAACGCGAGCGGCCGCATCCGGGACGGGCGCGCCAGAAGCAGCGCCGCCCCGACGCCGACGGCAAGCTTCAGCACTGTCGTAATCACGAGATACCCAATCGCGTTCGCCGCGCCGCGCCAGAATGCCGGATCGCGGACCAGTTCGACGTAGTTGGCCAGCCCGACGAACGTGGTGGTCGAGTTGCCGACGAACGAATCGGTGAGGCTCGTCCAGATCTCCCACGCCAGGGGATAGGCGAGGACGCCGAGGACGAGGACCGTCGCGGGCGCGAGCAGCCAGTAGGCCACGCGGATTTCGTGTCTGCGCCGCGCGCTGCCGCTTTGGCCCCGGCCGTGGGACGGCGCGCCGGCGCGGACGTCGGACGCGGCGGGCATGACGTGCAACATCGCCTCGGTCTTCCCATTTTGTCGAAACAACTCCTGCGCTGGTGGGACGGCGATGAGACCGCGGACGTCTTGGGCGACGCCGCGCGGCGTCAAGACCATCCGGCTCAGCGCGCGAGAATCACGCGTTCGTCTCCCGCGTTCCAGCGGACGGAGAGGGCCCTTGACGCGCGGGCGACGAAGCCCGGAAACGCGCGACGAAATGTCCCCCGCCACAATACGAGCGCCCGCACCCGCGGATCAGCCAGCGCCGCGGTGAGATCGCCCTCGGTGATCCATCCCGCACCTGTTCGCATCTCGGACGTATCGCACAACTGCGGCGGGACGTCGCGTCCGGCGAGGAACGGCACGATCGGGTCATCCGCCACCACCCACCCGCCGGGCGGTACGCGGCGCGCCGTCGCGGCCGCGGCGGCACGCAGCGTGCTGGACGTCTCCGGCATGATCGCCGCCGCGGTCCCCATCAACGCCGCGAGCCACGCGACGATCAGGATCGCCCCGCCGGCTCCCCGGATCACCGGCGACGTGCCGCTGTTTTGGGGGGACGGAGCCCATGTCTCGATCGCCGTACCGCCGAGTAGCGCGAGCGGGGCGACGAGAATGACGAGGTGGTGGGGCCAGACCGGCCTCCAGAGGAAGGCTGCCGCGAGATCGGTGCCCAGCCAGGCCGCGATCGCCCACCGCGCGGCGTGGTCGCCCGGCACCCGGCCGCCGCGCCGGGCTGTGCCGGCAGAGACCAAACCGCCAAGTCCGACGAGGACAAGCAGCCAGTTCGCCAGGCCGAAGCCGAGAAGCAGCGACGCCGTGCGGGTCGGGTCGACGGCGGTCACCCGCGCGACGGCACTGTGGAACTCCACAGCCTGGTGCCACATCGCACCCGGCGGACTTCCCGTCCACAACATCGCGGCGGCGGCCGCCGCCGCGCCTCCGGCACCCAGCGCGGCTGTGCGAAATGCGGCCGCGCCTGCCGACGGCCTGCCGGATCCGACCAGAGCGATGACGGCGATGGGCACGAGGCATGTGGCGGCGGTGAACTTCGTCATCACGGCCAGCCCCGCGGCCGCGCCGGTTCCGGCCCACAGCCAACCGGCGGCGCGGGCAAGACCGTCCTTGGAGCTGGCGCCGCCCGCAGTGAGCGCGAGGGCGACGGCGGACGCCGCAAGCGCTTCCGACGGCGCTTCCATCTGCACCGTGTGCGCCGCCAGGGCGAATGCGGGTGCCGATCCGGCGATGACGACGACCCAGAGGGCCGCGCGATGCCCGCCGGCGCGTGCGGCGGCCGCCGCTAGCGCCGCCAGCCACAGCGCCGAAAAGGCGACCACCACGCCGCGCGCGGTTTCGAGCGATCGGCCGAAGAGATCGAACGCACGGCGGAGAACCTCGATGAGCAGAGGCGGTTGACTCAGGAAGACGGTCTGGTAGAGGCGGTAGCCGGCCGAAACCGCCGCCGTCTCGGCGTAGACGCCCTCGTCGTAATCGTAGCGGGCCGGGTATGGCGCGGCGCCGATGGCCCACGCCTGCCACAATACGTGCGCCGCAATCAGGACGGCCACGGCGATGAAGACCAATGTACGGCGTCCATATCCTACGTCCGGCGAGGCCATCACGGTCTTCAGCGTATCATTGGCGAGAAACCGCGCACAATCGTCTCGGACGCGGCATCGCGGGGATTGACAGATCCAGCGGCTCGGGCAGACAATAGGCTTGAACGTGCTGCCGGTGCGTACGGCCAATAACCGGGGCCGTCGGCAGGATTGAACAAGGAGGCGGGACGATGCGGGCAAGAACGCGTCGGTCACGTCGAAATACGGGCACAGCCGAGGAGCGGCCACCGAAGCAGTAACGGAGCGGCGGCGGGCCCGAATCCTTCCGCCGCTCCAAGCGAACCCCTCGCAGCCCTTCCGACAAGGGGACGTGTCCCCCAACACAGGCGACTGAGAGTCGCGAAGGCGGGAGCGAGGGTAACGAGAATCTGATGGCGAGGCCGGCGGCGCGCGAACGCGCCGCCGGCCTCGCGTGTTCTATCGAGAGACGGCCGGGCAACGGCTGGGACGGAGCAGGGACCTCGCGTTCGAGACCTGAACCGATCACGCTGTGCCTGCCGTCGCCTCCCGGCCGGAGAGACGCCCGCGTCATCATCGGCGGACGTGGCGGCGGTTTTTCCGGGTGATGGGGCCGGGCGTCGTCTCCGGCGCCGCCGACAACGACCCCGCCGGCGTCATCACCTACATTCAGATCGGCGCTACCACCGGTTTCAGCCTGCTGTGGCTCATGCTGCTTTCGACCCCGATCCTCTACTACCTCGAAGACATGTCCGCGCGGCTCGGCATCGTGGGCAAGCGCGGAATCGGACGCCTGCTCTGCCGCCGGTACGGGACCGCGGCGGCCCTCGTGATCGTGATCCCGACGCTGTTCTCGAACGTCATCACGATCGGCGCGGATCTCTCCGGCACCGCGTCCGCCGTGCAGCTGCTGACCGGCGTGCCGTGGGTCTGGTGGGTCGTGCCGATCGCGGTGCTACTCGGCGCGCTGCTCTTCGGCGCGGGCTACGAGGCGGTGAGCCGGGTGCTGCTGATCCTCACGCCGCTCTTTCTGCTCTACGTCGCCGTCGGGTTTGTCGTCCGCCCGCGGTGGGCGAGCGTGTTGGAAGCGACGTTCCTCCCGCACTTCCGGTTCGCGCCGACGTACCTGGCGGCGGCGCTGGCGCTACTCGGCGCGACGTTGACGCCGTACATGTTCTTCTGGCAGACGACCGAGGAGGTGGAAGCCCACCGCCGCGTCGCCGATCTAGCCGGGGAACGGCTGGACGTCGCCACCGGTATGATCTACGCCAATCTCGTCTTCTACTTCATCATTCTCGCGGCGGCGGTGGTGATCCCGGCGGGCGCCGCCGGAATTGGAACGGTGCTCGAGGCGGCGCAGACGCTGCGCCCGGTGGCGGGTCCGCTCGCGACGCTGCTGTTCGCGCTCGGCTTCTTCGTCAGCGGAATCATGGCTATCCCGGTGATGGTCGCGTGCTCCGCGTACACGCTGGCCGAGGTGCTGGGCTGGGCCGAGGGGCTCGACAAGCGCGTCTGGCAAGCCCGCGGATTCTACATGCTCCTCGCGGGGGCGCTGCTGGTGGGGGCCGTGGTCGCCCTCGCAGGCATCCCGCCGGTTGCGTTGATGTTCTGGTCCAGCGTCGTCAACGGACTCCTGCTCGCGCCGTTGTTTCTCGTGCTGCTGATGCTCTGCAACGACCCGGCGGTCGTCCGCGGACACCGCAACGGTCCGGTGGCGAACATCGTGGCCGGGGGCACCGTTCTATTGACGCTCGCCCTCGGCGTGCTCACGACCGTGCAGCTGCTGCGCGGCCACTGAACTCTGCATTCCGGACTCCTGATCGCGACCGCGCACAGGTCCGCCCCGACGCGGCATTGAAGCCGTAGGCGCAGGACACGAGCGGAGGAGATCGCCCATGCCGCAGTCCGGTCGCCGCCCCGACTACTTCGGAATCGAAGAACTCCTGACCGAGGACGAGCGGCTCACCCGCGATACGATCGCCCGCCTGGTGGACAAAGAGGTGATCCCGCGCATCGGCCGGGCGTGGCTCGCGGGCGAGTTTCCGCGCGAGCTGATCGCGTCGCTCGGCGCGCTCCGCGTCTACGGCGCCAACCTGCCGCAAGAGTACGGCTGCGCCGGCGTAAGCAACGTCGCCTACGGCCTGATGATGCAGGAGCTCGAACGCGGCGACAGCGGCCTTCGGTCGTTCGCGTCGGTCCAGGGCGCGCTTGTCATGTACCCGATCTACGAATTCGGCAGCGAGGAGCAGCGCCGGCGGTGGCTGCCGGCGATGGCCGCGGGCGAAAAGCTGGGCTGCTTCGGGCTGACGGAGCCGACCGCCGGCAGCGATCCCGCCGCGATGCAGACGCGGGCGCGGCGTCGTCCGGGCGGCTGGGCGCTCACCGGCACCAAGATGTGGATCACGAACGGTTCGCTCGCCGACGTGGCGCTGATCTGGGCCAAGGACGAGGAAGGCGTGATTCGGGGGTTTCTCGCCGATCCGCACGCGAAGGGGTTCAGCGCGCACGACATCCACACGAAGGCCTCGATGCGGGCGTCGGTGACCAGCGAGTTGGTGCTGGAGGACGTGTTCGTCCCGGAGGCCGACGCGCTGCCGCGGGCGACGGGGCTGGGCGCGGCGCTGCGCTGCCTGACGCAGGCCCGCTACGGGATCGCGTGGGGCGCGATCGGCGCGGCGGCGGCCTGCTACGAGGAGGCGCTTGCCTACGCGAAAGAGCGGGTCGCGTTCGGGCGCCCGATCGCTGCGACCCAGTTGATGCAGGAACGCCTGGTCGACATGCTGACCGAGATCACGAAGGCGCAGCTCCTCGCGTACCACCTGGGACGGCTCAAAGACGCCGGCACGCTCGCGTACACGCAGGTCAGCCTCGCCAAGCGTAACAACGTGCGCGCCGCCCTCAACATCGCGCGCTCGGCGCGCAGCATCCTCGGCGGCTACGGGATTACGCTCGAGTACCACGCGATGCGCCACGCCGCGAACCTCGAGACGGTCGACACGTACGAGGGTACCTACGACGTCCACACGCTGATCCTGGGGCGCGACATCACCGGGTTCGACGCGTTCGGCGTGCCTCAGCCGGAGGCGGGCCGAGGCGCCGTGACCGTCGCGGACGCGACGAAAGGGATGCGGCGAGGCGAGTGACCGTCCGGGAGCGGCGGCGCCGTTGACCTACGACGCCATCGTCGTCGGGCTCGGCGCGATGGGGAGCGCCGCGGCGTACCACCTAGCGCGTCGCGGCCGCCGCGTGCTGGGTCTCGACGGGTTGCCGCCGGGGCACCGCCTCGGATCCTCCCACGGTTTCACGCGTATCATCCGCAAGGCGTACTTCGAGAGCCCGGCGTACGTGCCGCTGCTGCAGCGCGCGTACGAGTTGTGGGCGGAGCTGGCGGAAGAGTCGGTCGAGCCGGTCTACCAGCGGACCGGCGGCTTGTGGCTTGGAGCGACGTCCGCCGCCGTGATCGACGGGGCGGTCGCCAGCGCCCGAATGCACGGCATCGACTACGAGCTGCTGACTCCCGCCGGCGTGCGGAAGCGGTTTCCGCTGTTCACGCCGCGGGACGACATGGTCGGACTGTTCGAGCCGGACGCCGGCGTCCTCTTCCCGGATCCCTGCATGCTCGCGCACCTGAGCGGGGCCACCCGGGCGGGCGCCCACCTTCGGTACGATCAGCCGGTTCTGCGATGGGAGGCCGGGTCCGAGGGCGCGGCCGTCGAGACGCCGGCCGGTCGATACGAGGCCGCGGCCGTCATCGTGACGGCGGGGCCGTGGGCGCCGTCCGTGCTGAACGAACTGGCCCTTCCGATCGAGGCGACGCGGCGCATCGTCGCCTGGTTTGCGCCCGCGTTCGCCGAGGCGGCGGCGCTGCTGTCCGCGGACGTCTGCCCGGTCTGGATCTGCGAGATGGATGGGACGAACATCTACGGCATCCCCGAGGTCGGCGACGGCCACGGCCTCAAGGCCGCGATCCACGAGCGCGGGCCGGCGTGCACCCCGGAGACCTGCCGCCGCGCGGTCGGAGAAGACGAAATCGCGCGGCTCGGCGCGGTGCTGCGCCGCGTCCTGCCCGCGGCGGCCGGCCGCCTGCTCGAGGCCGAAACCTGTCTATACACGATGTCGCCCGACTGGGACTTTATCGTGGACCGGCCGGCGGACCGTGCGCTCGTGTACGCGACGGGGTTCAGCGGCCACGGCTTCAAGTTCGCGCCTGTAATCGGGGAGATTCTGGCCGACCTCGCCGTGGACGGCCGGACGTCCCACGCGATCGACTTCCTCTCGCCCGCGCGATTCACGAGCGCCGCGCCGCCGCTCCGGACGTGAGGGATCTGCGGCCGCCGTCGGGCGCCACCGGCGTACGCCGGCGCGCGCTGCACCACCGCGTGACGCTCATCGCCGGGTTGGGCTACGGGGCCAACGGGATCACGCTCGGCGTCGTAAGCTTCGCGCTGCTCGGTCTTGCGTCGGCGTGGCGGCTCAGTCCCGGACAAGCGAGTCTCATCACCGCCGCCGTCGGCGCCGGTCAGCTGATCGGCGGCGTGAGCGCCGGCTACATCGCCGACGCGATCGGACGCCGCGGCGCCTTCGGACTCACGATCGCGTGCAGCAGCCTCTCCGCCGCGGCCGCGGCCGCCGCCCCGACGCTTGCGTGGCTTGTCGCCGCGATGCTGCTCATGGGCGTCGGATTCGGCGGGGTGACTCCGGTCGCGACCAGCCTGGTGAGCGAATTCGCGCCCGCGGCCCGCCGCGGCGCCCTGCTCGGATGGACGCAGGTGCTCTGGGCGACGGGGTGGGTCGTCGCGGGCGTCGGCGGCGTGCTGATCGCGGGAACGCTCGGCTGGCGCGGTACCTTTGCGATCGGCGCGCTGCCGCTCGCGCTGGCGGTCGCGGGCCCGCGGCTCATCCCGGAGTCGCCGCGCTTTCTTCTCGCGCACGGGCGGCGGGGAGAGGCGGAAGCGCTGACGGCGGCGCTCGGCGAGCGGTACGGCGTCGCGCTCGACCTGCCCGATCAGGAGCCCGCGTCGCCCGCGTCGATGGCGGCGCACCTGCGCGAACTTTGGAGTCCGCGCTTCCGCCGGCGGTCGTTTCTTCTATGGAGCGTCTGGTTCGTGATGATCGGCGCGTTCCAAGGACCGATCATCTGGATTCCGGCGATGCTGGGCGCCGCCGGCGCGTGGCGTCCCGCGGAGGCGTCGGTGCTCGTGGCGTTGATGATGGTGCCGGCGACGGTCGCCACGACGTTCACGCTCGACCGCGTCGGGCGGAAGCCCGTCATCGTTGCCGCGCTCGGGGTGGCGGCGGCGGGCGCCGTTGTCGTGGCCGTCGCGCGCAGCGAGGCGGCTCTCGTCCTGGGCGCCGGGGCGCTGGCCGGCGGGGTGCTGGCGTCGTGGCCGGTAATCCTGGCGTACGCGGCGGAGATGTATCCGACGCGCATCCGCGCGACCGCGACGGGTTGGGCGTCGGCCGCCGGCCGCGCCGCGGGCATCGCGGCGCCGCTCCTGCTGGCGGCGCTCATGCACACGTGGACGACCGGCCGCTTCCAGGCGCTGAGCGTCGTCGCGGCGTCCCTCGTCGCCGCCATCGGGATCGTGATCGTGTTCGGCGAAGAAACGGTCGGCCGCCGCCTCGAGGAGGTGGCCGAATCTCGCGCCGAGGTGATCTGATCGCCGTCACCTGCTACTATGGACATCGACGCGCGTCGAGAGCGGGAGGTGGGGGTAATGCGCAACACATGGCGGAGGGCGTTCGCCGTCGGAGTGATCGTCGGGGTCATGGCCGGCGCCGCCGGTTCGGCGGCGGCTCAGGTCTCGATCGGATCGCTCATCAAGCTGTTCGGGATCGGCTACGTCGTCAAGCAGTTCGGGCCGCAAATCAACTCGGCCATCAACACGCTGATGCTGAACAACCAGGCGCAGAACAGGGAACTCACCAAGGTCGTGCCCATTATCAGCGTCGGCGTAGGACTGGGGACGTCCGGCGGCGCCTACATCGGCGCGGTGCAGGTGCAGGGCCCGAAGGCGTCGCTCGACAAGGTGCAGGCCGTGGCGCAGCTCGAGGGATCATTTATGAACCAGATCCGGCTGCGCGCGCTCATCCCGGTGGATAGCCTGACGCCGCTGCCGGGGAAGCTCCACCGTGTCTACGGCGTCGGGGTCACGGCGCTCGTGGATTTCTCACTGTGACCGCGGCGCGAGCGTCGGCGCGCGGCGGACCTAGGGCCGGGACGATCCCCCCGCCGCGCGCCGCAGGCCGCGCTTGAGCGGCACGCCGCACGTCGCGCAGTAATGCTGCTCCGGATCGCTGATCCGCGCGCCGCATTTCCAGCAGTCCGCGGCCACTTCTGTCCCGCAGCGCGGGCACCGCGTTTGCATCGCGGCCGCCGAGACGCCGGTGACGCCCCAGTCGCACTCCGGATTTCCGCAGACGAGCACCAGCGGGGCGGCCTCGCGCCGCGGCAGGACCCGCTTTAGAGGAACGCCGCATGCCCGGCAGTATAACGCGCCGGCCTCCGGAACGTCCGCGCCGCACTTCCAGCAGGCGGTCACCATGGGAGAGCCGCACTCGGCGCAGGTTTCAGGCAGGGCGTCGACGCGGAGCGCGGTCGTCGAGCGGGTGCACTCGGGGTTCGAGCAGACTGCGAAGTACCTGGACATCGCTGGTCCCTCCCGGGACACACGTGTCGTTGGGCGGTGTTCGGGGCAGGCCGAAAAACTCCTCCGGCGTGCGAACACGTCAATCCTATGGTACCCTCTCCGGCGAGGGTGATCGCGGTGGCTGAGCGGTTTCACATCATCACACAAGGCTGCCAGATGAACGTCCGCGACTCGGAGGCGATGGCCGGGTTGCTGGCGCGTATGGGCTACACCTCGGCCGACGATCCGGCCGACGCGGACGTCATCATCCTCAACACCTGCACGGTGCGCGAAGGGGCGGAGGACCGCGCCTACGGCCGCCTCGGCGAACTGCGGGCCCTCAAGCGGCGGCGGCCCGGCCTGCTCCTCGGCGTCGCGGGCTGCCTCGTGCAGCAGGAGCGCGAGCGTGTGCTCGAGCGCGCGCCGTGGCTCGACCTGGTCTTCGGCGTCCACAACATCCACCGGCTTCCCGACCTGCTGCGCGAGGCGCGGGACGGCTGCATGCCCGCCTACGAGGTATGGGACCGGTCGGACACGGATCGTCCGCTGCCGGTGCTGCCGGCGTCCGCCTCGGGCGCCGCCGCGGTCCGCGCGTTCGTCAACATCATCCACGGCTGCAACAAATTCTGCACGTTCTGCATCGTGCCGTACGTGCGGGGCCGTGAGCGCAGCGTCGCGCCGGAGGACGTCGTCGCCGAGGTCCGCGCCCTCGCCGACCAGGGCGTGCGCGAGGTGACGCTGCTCGGCCAGAACGTCGACAGCTACGGGCACGACCTCGCGCCGCGCCGCGACCTCGCGGGACTGCTCGAGCTGGTCCACGAGGTCGACGGGATCGAGCGGATCCGCTTCACGACCAGCCACCCGCGGGACATGACGCGCCGGTTGATCGAGACCGTCGCGCGGCTGCCGAAGCTGTGCGAGCACATCCACCTGCCGGTGCAGGCGGGCGACGACGAAATTCTCCGGCGGATGCACCGCGCGTATACCGCGGCGCAGTACCGCGAAACCGCGGACGCCGTTCGCACCGCGATGCCGCGGGCGAGCCTGACGACCGACGTCATCGTCGGCTTCCCGGGCGAGACCGAGGCCGCGTTCGAGCGAACGCTGCGCTTTGTCGAGGCCCTGCGCTTCGACGCGGTCAACACGGCGATGTACTCGCCGCGCGCCGGCACGCCGGCGGCGGATTATCCCGACCAGGTGCCCGACGGCGACAAGCGCCGCCGGCTCGGGGCGCTCAACCGCCTCCAGGAGCGGATCGCCGCGGAGATCAACGGACGGCTCGTCGGCACGGTGCAGGATGTGCTGGTCGAAGAGCCGGGCCGCAAGGGCGGGCTGCTCGGGCGGACGCGGACGAACAAGATCGTGACGTTTGACGGGGAGGCCGGGCTGATAGCTCGCACCCTGCCCGTGGAGATCGCCGAGGCCGGTTCGTGGGTGCTGCGCGGGGCGCGCGTGACGGCCGAGCCGGCGCCGGCTTCTTACACCTTCCGGTAAAACCAGCGCTCGAGGTCACGGCCCCGCAGGCGTACCATCGTGGGGCGACCGTGGAAGCACGAGTAGGGGTCCTCGGCGCGCGCCAGTTCCTCCAGCAGCGCCGCCATCTTGGTCTGGTCCAGCCGGTCCCCGGCGCGCACCGCGGTGTGGCAGGCCGTTGCGATCGCGAGCCGCTCTTCGAGGCTGCGGCCCGCGTGTTCGTCCCGTCCGGCGCCGAGATCCGCGAGACACTCGCGGAACAGGGTAATCGCATCGCGGTCCGCGGCGATCGCCGGTACCGCGCGCAGGCGGACGGTTGCGCGTCCAAAGGCTTCCACCTCGAAGCCGAGTGCGGCGAGCGGGCCAGCAAGTTCCGGGAGCAGGGCGGCCTCCGCCGGCGACAGCTCCATGACCGCGGGCGTGACGAGCCCCTGCGCCCGCGCGCCGCCGGCGCGCCGGCGCGCGAGCAGCCGCTCGTAGAGCACGCGCTCGTGCGCCGCGTGCTGGTCGACCAGCACGAGATCTCCGCCCGCCTCGCCCACAATGTACGTCAGCGCGAGTTGGCCGAGCACCCGGATCGACGGCCACGCCGCGACCGGCGGCTGCGGCGTCCACAGCGCGGGCAACACGGCGTCCAACTCCGCGGCCGTGCCCTGCCCATATCCTGAGGCGGACTCGGCAACGCCGGCCGCGGCGCCGATCAGTCCCGCACCGGCGTCGCGGCGCGCGGGCAAGACGCCGGTCCAGCGGGCGGCGTCGGGCGCCGTGTGGACCAGGGCGGCTCCGTGGAGCGCCCGCCGCACCTCGCGCACCACGTCGTTGAACACGAGGCGCTCGTCGGCGAACCGCACCTCGGCCTTCCGCGGGTGAATGTTAACGTCGACTGAGTCCTGCGGCACCCGTACGTGCAACACGGCGGCGGGGACACGGCCCTCCGGGATGAGCGTGTGATAGGCTTGGTCCAGGGCGCGGGCCAGCATGGGACTCCGCACCGGACGGCCGTTCACGAGAAACCACTGGTGGCTGCGCCGTGCCTGCGCCGCCTCCGGCGTCCCCAGGACACCCGTGATGCCGGTGAGGCCGCGCGCGTCGATCGGAAGCGTGCGGTCCCGCAGCGCTGCCCCCAGTATGCGGCGGGCGCGGTCCTCGTAGGACTCGGGCGGCATCCATGCGATCTCTCGGTCGCCGTCGACGAGGCGAAACGCCACCGACGGCGCGGCCAGCGCGAGCGCCTGTACCGTCTCGACGATCACCGCGGTTTCGCGCGCGGGGGACTTCAGGAAGCGCCGCCGCGCGGGCGTGTTGTAGAAGAGGTTTTCGACCGTGACGGTGGTGCCGTCGGCGGCGCCGGCGGCGGCCGGGGCCGCCCGGGCGCCGCCCGCGACCGTGAGAGCGGCGGCGGTGTCTGCGCCTGCGGGCCGCGTGACGATCGTGACGCGGGCGACCGCGGCGATGCTCGGCAGCGCTTCGCCCCGGAATCCGTAGGTGTTCACGCGGCGCAGGTCCTCCGCGGACCGGATCTTGCTGGTCGCGAACCGCTCGAACGCGAGCGCGAGCTGCTCCGCCGGGATGCCGGCGCCGTCGTCGCTGACCCGGATCAGCCGGGAGCCCGCGCCGTCGATCTCGATGGTGATGCGGCGCGCCCCCGCGTCGAGGCTGTTCTCGATGAGTTCCTTGACGACCGAGGCGGGGCGCTCGACGACCTCGCCCGCGGCGATGCGCTCGGCGGCCGCCCGGGGGAGGACCTCGATCCGGGGCCGCGTCACTGCCGCCTGATCGCCCGCGGCGAAGCGGCGGACCATCGCGTGATCACCGGCGGTCGCGGGGCATGGGCAATACGAGCTGTTGACCGCGCGACGGCCCGGGCCGGGCCCGGCCGCCGCCGCGCTTGCGGCGCGAGTCGCCCCGGGTCCCTTCGGCCGCGCGCTCGAGGCCGTCGAGGACTTCGCGCGCGCGGCGGGTCACGGCGTCGGGCACCCCGGCGAGCCGGGCGACGTGGATGCCGTAGGACGACGCCGCGGCGCCGTCCGCCACCCGGTGCAGGAACACCACGTCGTGGCCCTCTTCGCGCACGAGCACCTGGACGTTCGCGACGCGATCGAGCTGGGACGCCAGCTCCGTCAGTTCGTGATAGTGGGTCGCGAACAGCGTGCGGGCGCGGACGCGGTCGTGCAGATCCTCGACGACCGCCCACGCCAGGCTCATACCGTCGTAGGTGCTCGTGCCGCGGCCTACCTCGTCGAGGATGACCAGGCTGCGCTCCGTCGCCTGGGTCAGGAGCCGCGCCACTTCGATCATCTCGGAGAGGAACGTGCTGCGGCCCGCGGCGAGATCGTCGGTCGCCCCGACGCGCGTGAAGATGCGGTCGACGAGCCCGATCTCCGCCTCGCGCGCGGGGACGAAGCCGCCGAGCTGGGCCAGCACAACGAGGAGCGCGGTCTGCCGGATGAACGTGCTCTTGCCCCCGAAATTGGGCCCGGTGACGATGAGGACGTCGCGGCCGGCCGTGCCGAGCGCCGCATCGTTGGCGACGAACCGCTCCCGTCCCAGCGCTTCCTCGACGACGGGATGGCGACCCGCGACGACGCGGATCTCGCGGCCCGCGGTGACCTTGGGCCTGACGTACGCGTTGCGCACCGCGACTTCCGCCAGCGCGGCGTAGACGTCCATCTCGGCCAGCGCGCGTGCGCAGGTTTGAAGGCGTTCGGTCTCCGCCCGCACCGCGGCGCGCAGTTCGCAGAAGACCTCGTACTCGCGCGCGTTGATCTTGTCCTGGGCGCTCAGAATGAGCGCCTCGCGCTCTTTCATCTCCGCGGTGATGTACCGCTCGGCGCCGGCGAGGGTGCCCTTGCGCACGTATTCCGCCGGCACGAGGTGCGACTGCGACTTGCCGACCTCGATGTAGTAACCCATCACCTGGTTATAGCCGACCTTAAGGCCGCGGATGCCGGTACGCTGCCGCTCCGCGGCCTCGCGCCCGGCCATCCATTCCTTGGCGTCCTTCGCGCCGTCGCGCAGCCGGTCGACTTCCGCGTCGAAGCCGGGCCGGACGAGGCCGCCGTCCCGCGGCGAGAGCGGCACGGCGTCCGCGAGCGCCCGGCTGAGCCGCTCCGCGAGGCCGGGCGGGGGAAGGAGGAGGGGCATGAGCCGCCGCAGCGCCGGGGCCTCGAGTGGCGCGGCCGCCGGCGCGACCGCGGGGACGGCCTCCAGGGTGTCGCGCAGCCCGGCGAGGTCGCGGGGACCGCCCGCGTCGTGGCTCAGCCGGCCGAGCATCCGCTCCAGGTCGCCGAGGGCCCGCAGCGAGGCGCGGATCCGCTCGCGGATCGCACCCGTCTCCGCGAGCGACTGGACGGCGTCCTGGCGTCCCTCGATCGCGTCCACGTTGTCGAGCGGCTGCGCGAGCCACCGCCGCAGGAGGCGCGCGCCCATCGCGGTCTCCGTGAGGTCGATCACATCGAGCAGCGTACGGCCGCGCGCTTCGTCGCGCGTCGAGCTCCACAGGCCGAGCGCGCGGCGCGTGGCGTCGTCGACCAGCATGCCGTCTCCGGACCGGAGCAGGCGCAGCGTGCGGAGGTGGCCGAGCGACCCGCGGTGGGTCGCGCGCAGATACTGAATTAGCGCGCCGGCCGCCGCGGCGGCCAGCGGCGCGTGGTCGAGCCCGAAGGCGTCGAGCGCGGCGACACCGAGATGACCGCGGAGTTCGCGCGCGGCGACGTCCGGATCAAACCGCCAGGCCTCGTACGGCGTGACCACCGCCGCGGTCTCCTCAGGAAACGTCGGTGGGATCTCGTCTCCGGCCCCGTCGCGGTCCGGCACAACGAGCTCCCTCGGGCGCCACCGCGCGAGGATCTCACCGGGGCGCTGCGGCGCCGCGCCGTGCGCGGCCACGAACTCGCCCGTCGACACGTCGGCGAGGGCGATGCCCCACGTCTCGCCCCGGGCGGCCGCCGCCGCGACGAAGTTGTTCTCGCGCGCCGTGAGCAGATCGTCTTCGATTACGGTGCCGGGCGTGACGACGCGCACCACCTCGCGCCGGACGAGCGTCCGGGCCTGCCGCGGATCCTCGACCTGGTCGCAGATCGCCACGCGGTGGCCGCGGTCGATCAGACGGCGAAGGTACGTCGGCAGCGCATGATGCGGAATGCCGCACATGGGGATGCGGGTGCCCTTGGCGACCGGCCGGCTGGTCAGCGTCAGCTGCAGTTCCCGCGACACCAGCTGGGCGTCGTCGAAGAACGCTTCGAAGAAGTCGCCGAGCCGAAAGAGGAGGATCGCCCGCGGGTGCTCATCCTTGAGCGCCTGGTACTGGCGCATCATGGGCGTGAGCTCTGTCATTTCTTGTGACTTCGTCGCACCGAAGGGGGGTCCTGTTCGTATCCCGGCGGCGGGTTGCGGGACCAACTTCCGCGCGCGGCGAACCTGTGTCTGGTGGACGAGACGCACGACACGGAAATGAACGCGCCCCGACCGAGGCGCCGTGGACGGCGGGGGGGCGGGTCGGCACCGGCGGCGCGGCCGCCGGCGAGATCGCCCATCCCGCCCGCGACACTGGTGCCCACGCCCTCGGCGGCGAGCGCCGCGGAAGAGCAGGCGTGGGAACGGACGCATCTCGAGCAGGTGATGTTTCGGCTCGCCCGCGAGCACGCCGAGTCCGCGGCGCGCGGCGCCGCGGCCAAGCCGCCGGATCGCGATCAGGAGCGCACCCACAGCCTGCTCGCCGTGCTGATGGCCTACTTTGCCGTCGAGGCGTTCATCAACATGGTCGGGCAGGATCGCCTCGGCGCGCGCTTTCGGCACTACGATCGGATGTCGCCCGAAGGCAAGTGGCTCGAGGTCACGCGCCTGGTGAGCAAGACCGGCCGTACGTTTGACGAGGACGGCAGGGAGCTCTCGGCGCTGTCGACGCTCCGGTCCTGGCGCAACACGCTGACGCACTACAAGGGCCGGTACGAAGATACCCAGGCCGGCGGCGAGACGCAGGTCGACGCGCTGCTGAGCGCCGAGCACGCGAAGCAGGCCGTCGACACGGCCACGATGCTGTATCGCGCGTTTTATGAGCTCGACCGTCGCTCGCCGCCGCGCCAGTTCGTCTGGCTCGACGACCGCGCGCCGGCGCGGCCCGCCCTCGAGCCGCAACCGCCGGCTCCCTCGAGCCAAGCGCAGACCCAGCGTTCCGCGCCCGCTCACCGGGCCACGGCACAGCCCCACCGGGCGCCGGCTGCCCCCGCCGCCCCGCAGCCGCCCGCC
>DASSJF010000068.1 GCA_035691305.1 bacterium | reverse complement strand
CGGGCCCGGCCGCGGCCGCGGGCGCGGGCCCGGCCGCGGTAATCGCCGCGGCGACGGGCGGCGCGGCGCTCGGCTTCCTCTGGCACAACGCGCACCCCGCCGGCGTCTTCATGGGCGACGTCGGCTCCCTCGGGCTCGGCGCGGCGCTGGCCGTCGCCGGGGTACTCTCGAAGCGGGAAGTGTTGACGCTGATCGTGGGCGGCGTCGCCGTCGCGGAGGCGCTGTCGGTGATGCTGCAGGTGGCGTGGTTCAAGAGCACCGGCGGCCGCCGGCTGTTCCGGATGAGCCCGCTGCACCACCACTTCGAACTCTGCGGCTGGACGGAGACGCAGACCGTCGTGCGCTTCTGGCTCTGCGGGGCGCTGCTGGCGGCGGTCGGCATGGGGCTGCGGCCGTGAACGACGGCGTGCTCGCACGGCTGCGCGGCCGCCGCGTCCACGTGCTGGGGCTCTCCGGCACCGAGGGTTCGACCGTCGCCGATTTTCTGCTGGCGCACGGCATCACCACGCTCACGGCCCACGACCTGGCCGGGGTGGAGGCGTTCCCGGCCGCGTTCCGCCGGAACCACCAATGGATGACGCCGGACGAGCAGACCGCGGCCCTCGACCGCCTCCTGCGGGCGCCGATCGCGCGCTGCTTCGGCGACCGCTACCTTGAGGGCATCGCCTCGGCCGAGATCATCTACGTGACCCAGGCGTGGTTCCGGCATCCCGAGAACGAGCCGGTGCGGCGCGCGCGCGAGCGCGGCGTGCCGCTCAGCAGCATGACGGCGCTGTTCTTCGAGACCGTGCCGTGCCCGATCGTCGGCGTCACCGGCACGAACGGCAAGTTCACGGTCGTGCGCCTCGCCGCGACGATGCTCGCGCGCAGCGGCCGCGCGACGTTCGAGACCGGCAACGACCGGACGCACGTGCCGATCCTGTACCGCCTGAACGAGGTGACGCCGGAGGCCGTGCTGGTCGTCGAGATCAGCAACCGGCAGTTGGTCGGCCTGGGGCACAGCCCGCACGTGGCGGTGGTCACGAACGTCGCCGCGCACCACCTCGACGACCACGGCTCGTTCGAGGCGTACGCCGAGACGAAGCGGCGCATCCTCGCGCACCAGGCGCCGCGGGACTGGGCACTCTTGAACGCGGACGACCCGGTGACGCGAGGGTTTGCGGCCGGCGCGCGGGGGCGGGTGCTGTTTTGGAGCCGGACCGGACCGGTCGAGGAGGGCGCCTGTATCGCCGGCGGCCAGATCACGCTGCGCCTGGACGGACGGGAGGAGCGGATCGCGGACGCGCGGCTGCAGTCGCCCGGCGCCCACACGCTCGAGAACGCGCTGGCCGCGTCGCTCGCGGCGCGGGTCGCGGGCGCGGACGCCGGCGCGATCGGCGCCGTGCTGCGCGAGTTTCGGGGCCTCCCGCACCGCCTCGCGCTCATCGCGGAGGTCGACGGGGTCCGCTACTACGAGGACTCGCTCGCCACCAACCCGGCGGCGGCGGCGGCGGCGGTGCGCGCCTTCGACCGGCCGCTCGTGCTGCTGGCGGGCGGGATGCGCCGCAACGCGTCGGCGCGGGACTTCGCGCCGGTCGCCGACGCCCTCGCCGCGCAGGACGTGCGCGGCGTCGTCCTCTTCGGCGCGATGGCGCCCCTCCTCGCGGAGGCGATCGCGGCCGCCGGCGTGATCGCGCCCGTCGTGCGGTGCACGACGCTCGACGAGGCGGTCCCCGCGGCGCGCGCCATGGCCCGCCCGGGCGACGCCGTCAGCCTGTCGCCGTCGTGCGAAAGCTTCGATCAGTACCGCGACTACCGGCACCGCGCCGAGCACTTTCGAACGCTCGTCGACGCGGTGGCGCGCGCGTCGGCCGGGGGCTCCCCGGGCGGAGGCCGGTCGTGGACCTGATCCACCGGCGGGGCGCCGCGTGGGGCCTTTTCACGATCGTGCTGCTGCTCACGTGCATCGGGATCGTCATGGTGTACAGCGCGAGTTCGGTCGCCGCGCAGGCGCAGTACCACGACGGCACGTGGTTCCTGAAGCGCCAGCTGCTGTACGAGCTGCTCGGGCTCGCCGGCATGTCGGTTGCGTGGCGCATCCACTACGTGCGCCTCAGGCGCCTCACGTTTCCGCTGCTGCTCGTGACGCTCGCGACGCTCGTCCTCGTGCTGGTGCCGCACGTCGGCCGCGTCGCCGGCGGAGCGCGGCGGTGGATTTCGCTCGGCGGCCCGCTCAACTTCCAGCCCGCCGAGCTCGCGAAGCTCGCGCTGATCCTGTATCTCGCGCACTTCCTCGCGAACCGCGGCCCGCGCACGCGCGAATTCGGGGCCGGGCTCGTACCGCCGCTCGTGATACTCGGGCTCATGGCGGTGCCGATTTTGAGACAGCCGGACCTCGGGTCGGCGCTGATCCTCGTGATCATCGCGTTCGTGATGCTGTTCGTGGCCGGCGCGCGGCTGCGGCACCTCGCCGCGGCCGGCGCGCTCGCCGTGCCCGCGGTGCTCGCGGTTATCTTCAAGGCGGGGTACCGCAGCCAGCGGATGGCCGCGTTCCTTCACCCCTGGCGCGACCCGCGCGGCAGCGGCTTTCACATCATCCAGTCGCTGCTCGCGATCGGCTCGGGCGGCCTGCTCGGGCTCGGCCTCGGCCACAGCCGGCAGAAGTTCTTCTACCTGCCCGAGCGCCACACCGACTTCATCTTCGCGATCATCGGCGAGGAACTGGGCCTGATCGGCAGCGTCTGCGTCATCGTGCTGTTCATCCTGCTCGCCGTATGGGGCTACCGGATCGCGACGCGCTGTCCGGACCGCTACGGCTCGCTGCTCGTCTCGGGGCTGACGACGATGCTGGTCGGCCAGGCGGTCCTCAACATCGGGGTCGTCTCCGGCTCGCTTCCGATCACCGGCGTGCCGCTGCCCTTCATCAGCTTCGGCGGCTCGTCGCTCGTGCTGAACGACATCGCGATCGGCATCCTCCTGAACGTTTCCCAGTACGCGCGTCCCGACGAGGAAGTCGTCACCACGAAATCGCGCCGCGCGATCCTCCGCCGGCACTCCGCCTGGGCGCGCGGATGAACCTCCTGCTGGCCGGCGGCGGTACCGGCGGCCACGTGTACCCCGCGCTGGCGCTGGCCCAAGCGCTGAGGCGTCGCGACCCCGACGCCGGGCTGCTCTTCGCCGGCAGCGCCACGGGCATGGAGGCCGCGCTCGTTCCGTCCGCGGGGCTGCCGTTCGCGGGCCTCGCGGTGCGGCCGCCCCGCAGCCGCGCGCCGGTTCGCGCGGCGGTGGCGATCGTGACCGGCGCCGTCTCGCTGGCGCAGGCGCTCGCGATCGTCGCGCGCTTCCAGCCGGACGCGGTCGTCGCGACGGGCGGGATCGCCGCGGCGCCCCCGGTGCTGGCGGCCTGGCTGTGGCGGGTGCCGGTCGTGCTGCTCGAAGGCAACGCGGCCCTCGGGCGCGCGAACGCCTTTCTCGCGCGGTTCGCCCGCGCGGTCGCGGTCACGTCGGACGACGCCGCGGCGCGGGTCGGAGGCGGCCGGGCACTCGTCACGGGCCTGCCGGTGCGCTCCGAGGTTTTCTCGACGCCGAGGGGCGAGGGACTGCGGGCGTTCGGGCTCGATCCGGCGCGGCGGACCGTGCTCGTGATCGGCGGCAGCCAGGGCGCGGCCCGCCTCAACGCCGCGGCGGATGAGATGGCGCTGTCGCTGGCTGGCCGCCGGGACCTTCAGATCCTGCACCAGACCGGCCGCGGCTGGCAGGGCCGTGAAATCGGCGAGTTTGATCGCACAGCCGTCTCGAACGAAACCGTCGCCGCGGGCCTCCGGCACGTGCGGGTTCCGTACTTCGATCAGATCGGCCTCGCGTACGCCTGCGCGGACCTCGTCATCAGCCGCTGCGGGGCGACCGCGCTCGCGGAGATTACCGCGTGCGGCCTGCCCGCGGTGCTGGTACCGTACCGGTACGCGGCCGACGGTCACCAGGCCGAGAATGCCGCGCCCCTCATCCGGGCGGGCGCCGCGGTGCTCCTCGACGATGCCACCCTCGACGGGACGGCGCTCGCCCGGACGGTGGCGGAGATCTTGGACGCGCCCGGCCGGCGCGACGCCATGGCCGGCCGGGCGAGGGCGCTCGGACGGCCCGACGCCGCCGACCGCGTGCTGGCGCTGGTGGAGCGCGTGCGCGGCGGCAGCGAGGCGGCGGTGTCGAAAGAATCCCGCGCATGACGGCGGCAGCGCTCGCGGTCAGAGGCGCGCACATCCACTTCGTGGGGATCGGCGGCAGCGGGATGAGCGCGATCGCCCGCGTGCTCCTTGCGCGCGGCTGCGTCGTCTCCGGGTCGGATCTGCGCGAGAGCGATACGACCCGGCGGCTGCGGGCCGAGGGCGCGGAGGTCCACGTCGGGCACGCGGCGCGGCACGTCGAGGGCGCGCAGCTTGTGATCGTCAGCCGCGCGGTCCCGGACGACAACGTCGAGGTGCGGGCCGCGGTCGGGCACGGCATCCCGCTCGTGCACCGCGCGCGAATGCTCGCGGATCTGATGCGCGGCCGCCACGCGATCGGTGTGGCCGGCACCCACGGCAAGACCACGACGACGGCGATGCTGGGCGCGATCCTCGCGCGCGCCGGCCGGGATCCGACGGTGCTGGTCGGCGGCGACGTTCCCTCGCTCGGCGGCACCGCGCGCGTGGGCGGCGGGCCGGACGTCGTCGCGGAAGTGGACGAGAGCGACGGCTCGCTGGTCTGGATCGCGCCGCAGGTCGCGGTCGTGACCGCGGTCGACGCGACGGATCATCTCGACTTCTACGGCAGCGAAGCGCGGGTCATGGAGACGTTCCGGGAGTTCCTGCGCGGCGTCCCGGCGTCGGGCTTCGCCGCGGTGTGCACGGACGGGCCGGGGGGCCGCTTGCTCGCCGCGGACGGGGCCGCGCGAACCGTGACGTACGGCCTGGAGGGCGAGCCGACCTACCGCGGCCGGGTGCTCGAGACGTCCGGACGTCGCACGGTGCTCGAAGTCCGGGGGGGCGGCGCGCCTGCGACGAGGATCACCTTGAGGATTCCGGGCGCCTACAACGCGCAGAACGCGGTCGGGGCCCTCGCGGTCGCGACCGAACTCGGCGTGTCGCAAGAGGTCATCGCCGCGGCACTCGCCTCGTTCGAGGGCGTGACGCGCCGCTTCAGCGTCCGCGGCGAGGTCGACGGGATCCTCGTCGTCGACGACTACGCACACAACCCGACCAAAGTCGCGGCCCTCCTTGCCGCCGCCCGCCGGGGATGGCCGGCGGCGCGGATCGTCGTGGTCTTCCAGCCCCACCGCTACACGCGGACGCAGACGGTGGGCCGCCACTTTGCGTTCGCCTTCGACCTGGTCGACGAGCTCATCGTGACCGAGATCTATGCGGCCGACGAGCCGCCGATTCCCGGGGTGGATGCGGGCATCATCGTGCGCGCCGTAAGCGCGCACCGGCCGGTGCGGTTTGTGCCGGAGCTGGCCGACGCCGCGGCGCTGGTGGCCGCGGAGGCGCGCCCGGGCGACCTGATCCTGACGGTCGGCGCCGGAGATATCTGGAAAGTCGCCGACGACGTGACCGCGCGGCTGCGGCGGCGGGGCGCGCCGCTCCCGGCAGAGGCCGGACGTGGCTAACGATATGGCCAAGGTCGACCTGGCGCCGGCGGCAGCCGCGCTCGAGCGGCTGTGCCCCGGGTGCGTGCGCCGGAACGAGCCGCTCGCGCGGCACGTCTCGTTCCGCATCGGCGGGCCCGCCGACGTGCTCGTGCTGCCGCCCACGCTCGAGTCGCTCGACGCCGCGGTCGCCTGGCTGTACGGGGAGGGCGTGCCGTTCGTCGTGCTCGGCCGCGGCAGCAACGTCCTGATCGCGGACCGCGGAATCCGCGGTGTGGTGCTGAAGACCGGCCGCGGACAGGAGCATGTGCGCTACGACGATCCGCGCGTTCACGCGGAGTGCGGCGTGAGCCTGCCACACCTGAGCCGCCGGACGGCGGAGCGGGGCCTCGCGGGCCTCGAGTTCGCGGCCGGCATTCCCGGGTCGGTGGGCGGCGCGGTGGTGATGAACGCCGGCGCCCACGGCTGCTCCATGGCCGACGTCCTCATCGCGGTCCGGGCGCGGACGCCCGGCGGGCTCGTGACATGGCGCTCCGCCGATCTCGGGCTGCGCTACCGGCACAGCCTGTTTCAAGAGCGGCCGGGCGTGGTGCTCGACTGCGAGCTGCGGCTCCGCCCGGCCCCCGCGGCCGAGACGGTCGCGCGCCTCGAAGAGTGGCTCGCGACCCGCGCGGAGAGCCAGCCCCTCGGCCCGCCGAGCTCCGGCTGTATCTTCCGCAATCCGGAGGGCGACTACGCCGGGCGGCTGATCGACGCCGCCGGCATCAAAGGCCTGAGGGTGGGCGGCGCCGTGGTGAGCGACCGCCACG
The DNA here is from genome assembly GCA_035691305.1 of bacterium. NCBI lineage: Bacteria > bacterium. The sequence continues at coordinate 30,393 of DASSJF010000068.1, read as the reverse complement.
CCAACTACATTCTCAACGCCGGCGGCGCGACGGCCCGCGACGTGCTGGAGCTGATCGGGCGGGTGCAGGCGTGCGTGCGCGATCGCGCCGGCCGTGATCTAGCCACCGAGATCAAGATGCTCGGCGAGTTCGAGGGCGCCTGATGGCTGCGCCGCGGAACGGGGTGACGGCGGATGCCGCCCGAAACGCGGCTTCAGGCCGGCCCATCGGGAAGCGGGTGCTGCGGTTCTTTGCGGCGATCGCGTTCCTCTGCGGGGTCGTCTCGTTCACCAAGTCGAGCGCGTTCGACGTCAAGTCGGTCACGGTGACCGGCAGCAGCGTGGTGCCCGTGTCGGAAATCCTTTCCCGCGCCGGCGTCAGAACCGGGGGGAGCATCTTTACCGTGAACCAATCCAGCGTCCTGGACGATCTGCGGCAGGATCCGCGCATCGCCGCCGCGTCGGTGAGCGTGCTGTTCCCGGACCGCGTCTTCGTCACCGTCCGCGAGCGGACCGCCGCGGCGGCCCTCCACGTGCCGGGCGGCTACGTGCTGCTCTGCTCGGACGGCGTGGCCATCGCGCCGGCCGCGACCCCCGGGGCGCTGCCGGCCCTCACGGTGGACCGGCTGGATCCCAGCGAAGTGCAGGCCGGGACGGTCGTACCGTCGGCGGACGCGCGGCTCGGCGCGGACGTTGCCGCATCGCTCCCCAACGACCTCCGTCCGGATGTGGCCGCCCTCCGCGTCGACCAGGCGGGCGAAGTCATCCTCTATACTCGGGACGGGATCGCCGTCCGGGTGGGCGCGGGCGACGGTCTGCGGGACCGCCTCGCGCAGGCCGCCGAGGTCCTCGCGGCGGTCCGGTCCCGGGGGATCCGCGTTGAGTACGTCGACCTCCGGTTCCCCGGCAGCGTCATCGTGAAGCCGAGCCCCCCGAACTAGGCGGGACCGGTCCCCCGGTTGCGTCTTCGCGTCCTGGTGAGCTTTGACGCGGTTTGGCAGGAGAACTTCCGCAAACGTTGAAGGAAAAGCCGGATTACCGCTAATCGGAGCTTGAGTCGCAGCTGGGATCGCAGCTGGAGGTGCACCCGTTGGCAAGACGGGGGCCGTTGGTGGGCCTGGATATCGGCACCACCAAGGTTTGTGTCATCATCGCTGAACCGGATGAAGACGGGGAGGTCCACATCACGGGTGTGGGCACGTCCCCGTCTCTTGGTGTTCGGAAGGGTGTCGTCGTCGACCTTGACGCGACCGTCCGTGCCATCGAAGACGCCGTCGACAAAGCCGAGCGCATGGCCGGCATCAAAGCGGCCCAGGCGCTCGTCGCCGTGTCGGGCGAGCACATCGCCTCCCAGAACAGCCGCGGCGTAGTCGCCGTCTCGCGCGCGGACAAGGAGATCGGCGAGGCCGACGTCGCCCGTGTCGTCGAGGCCGCGCGCATGGCCGCGATTCCCGGCAGCGACCGCGAGATCATCCACCTGCTGCCGCGCGACTTTCTCGTGGACGGCCAGGACGGCGTCCACAATCCGGTCGGCATGTACGGCCTGCGCCTTGAGGTGGAGGCGCATATCGTCACCGGCGCGAGCACCCTCCTCGCCAACCTCTTGAAGTGCATCCAGCGCGCCGGGCTCGAGGTCGACGATCTCGTGCTCGAGCCGCTCGCTTCGGGCGAAGCGGTCTTGACCCAGGCCGAACGGGACCTCGGCGTCGTGCTCGTCGATATCGGCGGCGGCACGACCAGCATCGGCGTGTTCGCGGGCGGCAGCCTTTGCCACGCGACCGTGCTCCCGGTGGGCGGCAACCACGTGACCAACGACGTCGCGGTCGGCCTCCGCACGCCGATCGCCGAAGCGGAGAAGCTCAAGATCCGCCACGGCTGCGCCAGCGCGTCGATGGCGTCGGAGGGCGAGCTGATCGAGGTGTTCCACATCGGGACGCGGGAGCCGCGCATCCTGCCGCGCCGCGTGCTCGGCGAGATTATCGAGCCGCGGCTCGACGAGATCTGTAGCATGATCAAGGCGCAGATCAAGCGGTCCGGGTACGCGCAGATGGTTCCGGCCGGTGTGGTCGCGACCGGCGGCGGGGCGTTGCTGCATGGTCTCGCCGAGGCGGCCTCGGAGAAGCTCGACATGCCGGCGCGCGTCGGCACGCCCGACATGGCAGGCAGCATGGCCGACACGGTGGGCAGTCCCGTCTATGCGGCCGGCGTCGGACTCGTCCTGCACGCCGCGCGTCAACGCGGGCCGGGGCGCATGGTGCGGGCCACGAATGGCGACGGCCACATGTTCGGCCGGCTCCGGCAGTGGTTCCGCGAGTTCGCGCACGGGGGGTGAAAGGGCGGAGGGATGACGCACGGCCGTCACGACGCAGCAGCGGACGCACCACACGGGCGCAATCCAACCTGACACAGACGAGGCGGCGACTATGACCGAGAAACGGTGGCATCCGGTCCAGCGGATGATCTCAGAACGGCTCGGGGCGGCACTACCGACGGCGCGTGCCGGGGACGGCATCCCCGAACCGGCGGGAGGGGTGAGGGTGGCGAACCTAGAGCGGGATCTTCGGCGCTACGCCGCGATCAAGGTTGTTGGCGTGGGCGGCGGCGGCAGCAACGCGGTGAACCGCATGATCAGCGCCGGGCTCCGCGGCGTCGAGTTCATCGCCATCAACACCGATGCGCAGGCGCTTGCGCTCAGCAACGCCGACCGCAAGATCCACATCGGCGGCAAGGTGACGCGCGGGCTGGGTGCCGGCGGCGATCCGGAGATCGGCCGGCAGGCCGCCGAAGAGAGCCGCGAGGATCTCGTCGAGGCGCTCGAGGGCGCGGACATGGTGTTCGTCACCGCGGGCATGGGCGGCGGCACGGGCACCGGCGGTGCGCCGATGGTCGCGCAGATCGGCCGCGAACTCGGCGCGCTGACGATCGGCGTCGTGACGCGGCCGTTCGGCTTCGAGGGTCGGCGCCGCGCAGCGGCGGCCGACGACGGTGTGCGCAATCTCCGCCAGCGCGTCAACACCGTCATCACCATCCCGAACGACCGGCTGCTTCAAGTGGTCGACAAAACCGCCACAGTCGTCGAGGCCTTCCGCGTGGCGGACGATGTGCTGCGGCAGGGCGTCCAGGGTATCGCCGACCTGATCACGGTGCCGGGCCTCATCAACCTCGACTTCGCCGATGTCCGGACGATCATGGCGGAGGCCGGTTCGGCGCTGATCGGCATCGGCCTCGCGACGGGCGAGGGCCGGGCGACCACGGCGGCCCAGGCGGCGATCTCGAGTCCGTTGCTCGAGACCTCGATGGACGGCGCGCGCGGGCTCCTGTTGAACATCACCGGCGGCCTCGACCTCGGTCTCCACGAGGTCAACGAGGCGGCGGCGGTCGTCCAGAAGGCCGCCGACCCCGAGGCCAACATCATCTTCGGTGCCGTGATCGACGAGCGACTCGACGGTGAAGTCCGGATCACCGTGATCGCGACCGGGTTCGAGGCGAAGCGGCTCGATACCGAGGAGGCGATGCAGCCGGCGGCGGCCGCGGTCGCCGCGGGGGCGAACGGCGGCTCGGTCAGAGAGAGCGCCCGGCTCGGCCTGGACGACCTCGACATTCCGGCTTTTCTCCGGAAGCGATAGTCTCGGTCGGAGACACAGCGGGAGCGGGGGCGGCCTGCGGGCCGCCCTCGTGTTTTCGGCGCCGCTGCGCGACGGCCCGGCGCCGTGCGACGCCAGGACGGCCAAGTAGGGTATAACACGCCCGAACGGGGGCGTTCTTTCGTCTGCCCGCGCGCGGTGGTACGCTTAGCCGTATGGTGGTGAGTCCCGAGCATTTCGCCGCCGCCCGCGCGGCTGTTGAAGCGTCGTTCCCCGTCCAGGAAGTCTGGTTCCAGAACGGCCGCCCGGCGTTCACGATCATGCCGGGGCCGGACCGCAAGGCCCGGTTCCTGGAGCTTCGCGAACGCCTGAGCGGTCTCGGCGTGCTGCCGCTGATGCGGCGCCACGACGGGGAGACCGTGATCCTGCTGGCGTCGAAGCCGGCGGCGGCGCCGACCGCGTGGCGGTGGCCGGTGCTGCTCTTCGCCGCGACGCTGGCCACGACGTTCGTCGCAGGGTACCTGGACGCGCGCGGCTCGTGTGTGCCGGGGCTGCTCGCGCCCGTGCCGGGCGGGATCGCGTTTGCACTCTCGTTGATGGCGATCCTGTTCTGTCACGAGATGGGACACAAGGTGGTGTCGATCTGGCGAGGCATCGACGCGAGTCTCCCGTTCTTCATCCCGATGCCGCCGCTGCCGGGTCTCGCAATCGGGACGCTCGGCGCGGTGATCTTCACGCGCACGCCCGCGCCGAACCGCGACGCGCTGATCGAACTCGGGGCGAGCGGGCCGCTGGCGGGCTTCGTCGTCGCGATTCCGATTCTGCTCTACGGGGTGCAGCACTCGCTCGTGATCCCGCACGCGGCAATCGTGGCCCGCGGGTGCGCGTTGGTCGCGGTGCCGACGCCGCTCCTGGTCGACTTGCTGATCGGACGGCTGCTGCATCCGGCCGCGACGGCCGACGTCATCATTCATCCGATGGCGTTCGCGGGATGGGTGGGCCTGCTCGTCACCGCGCTCAACCTGCTGCCGGCCAGCATGCTGGACGGCGGACACGTGACGCGGGCCGTCTTCGGCGCCCGCTGGCACCTCATTCTTTCCTACGTCGCCGTCGCCGTGGGGATCGTCTTCGGCTACTGGCTGATGAGCGTGCTGGTGTTCTTCATGATCCGGCGCGGGCACCCGGGACCGCTGGACGACGTCTCGCCGGCGAGTCCCGCGCACATCGCGACGGCGCTCCTCCTCGTACCGGTCTTCGTCCTGAGCGCGGTGCGGCTGGGTTTCTTCTAGCATGAGCGTCACCTCGCCGGTCCAGCGCCGCGAGTCCGCGATCCTCGACGGATCGGGCGAGGGACGACCGCTCGTCGAGGCCCAAAATTTGCAGAAGAAGTTTCGCAGCTATCACGCCGTCCGCGGCGTGTCCTTCACCTGCTACTCCGGCGAAGTCTTCGGCCTGCTGGGCCCGAACGGCGCCGGCAAGACGACGACGATCCGGATGCTCACGACGATTCTGCGGCCCACGTCCGGCACCGCGCGGATCGCCGGCTACGACGTCGTGCGGGAGCCCGAAGAGGTGCGCCGCGCGATCGGCGTGCTGCCGGAGAACGCCGGGGTCTACGGCCGCCTGACCGGGCGCGAGGCGATCCGGTACGCCGGCCGGCTGTACGGCCTTGTCGGTCGAGACCTTGAGCGGCGGATCGTCGAGATCGCCGACGCCCTCGAGCTGACGCCGCACCTCGACCGGCTCAGCGACACCTACAGCAAAGGCATGAAGCAGAAGGTGAACGTTGCACGCGCGCTGATCCACAACCCGCGCGTGGTGTTTCTCGACGAGCCGACCTCGGGGCTCGACGTGATCTCCGCGCGGTCGGTGCGGGACTTCGTTCTCCGGTTCAAGGCAGAGGGCCGGTGCGTCATTCTCTCCACCCATATGATGGAAGAAGCGGAGCGCTTGTGCGACCGCGTCGCGATCATCGCGGGCGGCCGCATACGCGCCGAGGGCGAGCTCGAGCAGCTCAAGGCCGACACCGGCCAAGACCTGGAAGAGATCTTCATGGCGATGGTCGAGCAGAGTATCGTCCGATGATCCGGGCCGCGTGGTTTTGGGTGCGGGGCGCCCGCGGTGACCGCGCGGCGCAGTCGCGGTCGCAGGAAACCGGCGCCTGGATCCGCGCGGTGTACTGGAAAGAGACGCTCGAGGCGTTCCGCGACCGGCGCAGCCTGTTGGTCACCATCGTGCTGCCGGCGCTGATCATGCCGGTCGTCACGCTCGGCATCCCGTACCTCGAGCAGCGCCAGGCGCAGCAGATCAAGACGGCGACGCCCCAGGTCGCGATTCAGGGCGACGCGCCGAACCTCATTCATCTCGCCTACACGACGAAGCTCGTCACGCCGGTGCACACCGGCGACGCCGTCAAGGCGCTCAAAGACCGGCGGGTGCTCGCCGTCCTCGAACTGCCGAAGAACTTCGAGAGTCTGGTGGCGAAGGACCGGCAGCCCCACGCGGGGGTGCTGTACGACGCGAGCAACCCCGAGAGTGTCGCGGCCCGCGCGCGCGTCGTCGACTTGATCTCCCGGTACAGTCAGGAGGTCGTGGCCCGGCGGCTGATCGCGCGCCGCATCAACCCGCGGGACCTGCTTCCCGTTGTGCTCGACGAGCACAACGTGGCGACGCAGCGGCAGCTTTCCGGCCTGCTGCTCGCCAGCCTGCTGCCGTTCTTCATCGCGATGTGGGCGACGGTCGGCGGGATGTCGCTCGCCGTGGACCAGGCCGCGGGCGAAAAGGAACGGGGGACCCTCGAGTCGCTGCTGGTGACGCCGCCGTCGCGCGAGGCGGTCGTCGTCGGCAAGTTCCTGTCTGTGCTCACCGCGTCCGTGGGCGCGGTGATCGTCGTCGTGATCACGATGATGGTCAGCCTCCGCTGGGGCTACCCGTATGTGCTGCACTCCTCGCAGAAGCTCGACGTGAGCCTTCCGGTCGGCACCGGCATCGTGATGCTGGGGGTCGCCGTCTTGTTCGCCGCGCTGATGAGCGGCGTGGAGCTCGCCATGAGCATCTACGCCAAGTCGCCGCGCGAGGCCCAGCAGTTCATCACGCCGCTCTACTTCATCACCGTGCTGCCGGCCCTCGCCGTGCAGTACATCACGGAGTGGCAGACGACTACGTGGGCGTATCTGCTGCCGGTCTTGAACACGTTCTTCGGCTTTCGCGAACTGCTGCTCGGCACCACGAACTGGGGGCACCTGGTGCTCGCGGCGGTGTCGTGCGCGTTCTATGCCGCGCTCGCGGTCGAACTGGCCGTTGCCATGATGAGCCGGGAATCGGTCATCTTCCGGACGTAACCCCCGGACCTCGGCCGGCCGGTTCTTCGGCGGCGGACGCCTCTCCATGGCGTGCCGCGTTGAGCATCATCAGGACCCCTACGGCGATTCCGATCGCGGCGACGACGAACGGCGCCTCGCCGGAACTGCGCCGGCAGCGACTCCACCGGAACTCCGAGGACCAGGGCGGCGATCACGCCGTACACGGCGAACGTGATGTAGCGGCGTTCGCCCGCCGGTGCGCGCCTCATCGCGTCAACCGCCAGGGCCGCCGCCAACACCGCGCAGCCGGCCCACAGCCACAGCCACGCGGCGCGGGGCATGTTCGGCCGCAGGAGGACGGCTAAGAATGCGATGAACACCCCGGTCCGAGCGAGACGCTTCTCTTCGCGGGACTGAGGCCGGCGAACATGCGCCCTCCGGGGACCGGAGAGCCGCCGGAGGATCGCGATGGCGCCCACGCAGACCACGGTAATCCACAGCAGCGCCAACCCGAGGAACGGCAGGAGCAGCCGGCCGTCGCGGTAGGCGGGCGGAGCGAGCACCAGAGCTGGGAACAGGAGGGCGGCGATGATCGACAACGCGACGATGAGCCGATAGGCGCGAGGGCGCGGGTGCCGTGAAGATTCGCTCGGGCGCGACGGTGTCCCGGACGACAACGCGTCGGCCCAACTCGGGCTCGTGTGTCGGCCCGGAGCGGTCTCCCCGTCTGGCGGCTCTGCGCCGGTGGTCCTCGGCCGCGACATGGTCCTGCGAGCGTTCAGCGGACTTTTTCGAGCTCCTGCGCGTGGAATGACTCGTTTTTGTGCGGACGAGAGAAACGAAGCGCAGACGCGTCCTCGGGACCCATCCCGCAGCCTCCTCCGGAAGACCAACAATCAATGGCCGCCTTGCGCGCTGCTGCCGGCGTACCTGGAAATCAGACGAATAAGGGCCTATTCCGGGTCTCTTCGTCCTTGAGATACAATATGTAGTATGCTATGATTCCTTTCGCGCTAAATCTAGTCAGAAGGTCGAACGTCCGTGCGCTGTCCATACTGCGGAGCCAAAGAGACCAGGGTCTTCGACTCCAGACCGGCCGACGAAGGCGAAGGGATTCGGCGGCGGCGGGAGTGCGAGTCCTGTCACCGGCGCTTCACGACATTCGAGCGCGTCGAGCGGCTCGCCCTTCACGTCATCAAGCGGAACGGGCGGCGGGAGCGGTTCGAGCGGGCTAAGATCCTGCGAGGTCTGAGGCTGGCGTGCGAAGGCAGGCCGGTCAAGGACTCGGCGCTCCAGCAGATCGCCGATGAGATCGAACGCCGCGCGCTCGAGCAGGGGACCGAGATCAAGAGCCGGGAAATCGGGGACAGCGTGATCGAGGGGCTCCGTCGGCTCGACGACGTCGCCTACGTTCGGTTTGCCTCCGTCTACCGGCGCGTCGCGGACGTCGACCGTCTCGTGGAAGAAATCCAGGCCCTGAAGGCACGCAAACAAATGGAGGCGGAACTCGCCTCGCAGGTTCTGCTGCTACCGCTCACCCCGCAACGTCCAGAGCGCAACTAGATCATCCCATGTCCGCAGCAGACTCGATCAGGCCTAATTCCGCGCAGGGGGACATGCCGATGGCGATGACCTCGGACAACCAGACCTCCCAGCAGCCCGCCGCAGCAGAGAGTGCCGCAACGCAAGCCGCGGCCGCGGAGGCGCGCAGGCCGGAGGCGAACGCTCTGCCGTCGGAGACCCTCGAGTTCTTCCATGGCGACGAGCTCCGCGCCCGTGTCTTCTACGACAAGTATGCGCTGCGCGACCCGGACGGCCGCGTCCTTGAGCCGACGCCGGTCGAGATGTGGCGGCGGATCGCGCGCGGCCTCGCGTCGGTCGAGCCGACCGCGGAGACCCGCGAGAAGTACGCCGGCGAGTTTTACTGGCTGATGGAAAACTTCCGCTTCATCCCGGGCGGCCGCATCATGCACGCGATCGGCAACAACAAGCGCGTGACGGCGCTAAATTGTTATGTTTTGCCGATAAAAGAGGACTCAATCGAAGCTATCTTCGAGTGGACGAAGGAAGCGGCGCGCACATACTCGCTCGGCGGCGGCGTCGGCGGCGACATCAGCATCCTGCGGCCGGCGGGCGCGCCCGTCAACAACTCCGCGCGGTCCAGCACCGGCTCCGTCTCGTTCATGGAGCTCATGTCGCTGACGACCGGCACCATCGGGCAGAGCGGCCGGCGAGGCGCGCTCATGATCACGATCGCCGACGACCATCCAGATGTACTCGCGTTCACGAAAGTCAAGCGCAATCTCGACAAGGTGCGCTACGCCAACATCAGTGTCCGCGTCAGCGATGCGTTTATGCGCGCAGTGGAAGCGGACCAGCCGTGGACGCTCAAGTTCAAGAACGACCGAGTGAACGTCGAGAGGACGGTGCAGGCGCGCGAGATCTGGCGGGAGCTGATCTATGGCGCCACGCACCACGCGGAGCCCGGCGTCATCTTCTGGGATTCGATCAAGCGATGGAGCACATCCGAGTACGGCAACATGAATGTCACGACAACCAATCCGTGCAGCGAAATACCTTTGGAACCTTATGGATGCTGCTGCCTCGGCAATCTTGGACTGCAGGAATTTGTACTGGATGAGTTTAGCCCCCAGGCGCAGGTGGACTGGCCTCAATTGGAGCATGCATTGCGGCTGGCGACGCGGTTTCTAGACGACGTCCTCGACTACAACGCAGAAAAACATCCCCTCCCCGCTCAACGTGAAGCCAGCCTCTACTCGCGGCGCATCGGGGTCGGTTTCACCGGCCTGGGGGATATGCTGTGCAAGCTGCGGCTGAAATACGACACGAAAGAGGCCGTGGAGTTCGTCGACCGGATGTTCGAGCGGATCAAGAACATCGTGTACGACGAGAGTGTCAACCTCGGGCTCGAGAAAGGGCGGTTCCCCGGTTACGACCGGGAGAAGCATCTCCAGGGCGCGTTCATCCAGACGCTGGCGCCCGAGGTGCAACAGCGCATCCGCGAGCATGGCCTTCGCAACGTGGCGCTGCTCACCGTGCCGCCGGTCGGGAGCGGCGCGGCGCTCGCGGGTACTACGAGCGGCATCGAGCCGATCTTCGATCTCGGCTACACGCGGCGCAGCGAGTCGCTCTCACAGAAGAAGTTCACGGTCTACCATCCGCTCGTGCGGACGTACATGGAGCGGTTCGGCCTCAAGGACGAGGAAGCGCTGCCGGAGTTTTTCGTCACGGCGCACGAGATCCAACCGGACATGCGCGTGCAGATGCAGGCGGCGATTCAGAAGCACATCGACCATTCAATCTCGTCCACGGTCAACTGCGCGGCCGATACGACCGAGGAAGAAGTGGCCCGGATCTACTTCCTCGCCTGGAAGATGGGGTGCAAAGGCATCACGGTGTACCGTGAGAACTCGCGTGAAAACATCCTGACCTCCGGTGCCAAGAAGGACAAGCCGGCCCAGACCCCGGCGCCCGAAGCCGCTTCGGAGGCCGTACCCGCGGCCTCCGCGGTGATCGGCGCGCCGCACGGCGTCGAGGCGCCCGCGGGCCAGACGCGCAGCCGGCCCAAGGTGACGACGGGTCGCACGGAGCGGATCGAAACTCCGCGCGGCCGGATCTATGTGACCATCAACGAGGATGCAAAGGGCGTCTGCGAAGTATTCGTCCAGTCGCTCGACGTGGAAGCCGACGCGGTCGGCCGGCTGGCCTCGCTCGCGCTGCGGACGGGCGCGGATCCCCGGCACGTGATCGAGCAGCTTTGGCGCGTCCAGTCTCGCGAAGTCGCGATCGACCGGTCGAGCGACGGCACCGTGGTGCGGATCACGACGATCGCCCAGGGAGTGGCGCTCGCGCTCGGCCGCGCGCTGTACGGCCCGAGCTTCCGTCCGGACCAGGTCTTTCCGATGGCGGACCGGCTGCCGGCGCCCGAGCGCAAGAACGGCAACGGGAACGGCCACGGCACCAACGGGCACGACCAGCCGGCGGCGGTCGCGGTCCCTGCGCCGAGCTCGACGGAGAGTCGCGAGGTGCAGGAGCCCCTGCTCACCTTTGCCGGCGTCTGCCCGGACTGCGGCAGCTCGCTCGCATACGAGAACGGCTGCAGTCACTGTCGGAGCTGCGGTTACTCGAAGTGCTAAGCGGTCGGCAGGTGACGGGACAGGTGTGGTGTCACGAGTCGGGGGCGAATCAAGCATCTTGAACTACTCCAGGCAGTAATCGCGCGGCCGTCCCAAAGTTTGTTCGTCGGGGAGGCGGCGGTGACACTGGTCTCCGCCGCCTTCGTCTTGTGCTCGCACGCGAAGTGCCTGGGTGGTTCGGGCCTCGCCGGGAGACCATGAGCGTCGTCGACTGGGCGCAGGTCCTTACCGGAATCGCGGCGATCTTGGCGGTCTTCGTCGCTCTATGGCAGGCGCGGATCTCCCGCGATGCTGCTCGAGACCAGTTGCGAATGTCGAGGGAAGATCTGAAGGTCCATTTGCTGCTTCAATACGAAGACCGGTGGGAGGCGCCGACCATGATGGCTTTGAGGCGCGCGCTGGCTGGCCGTCTGCTCGACTCCCACGTCTACCGGGCCAGCAGTGCGTTGCCGGATTCAACGTATGATGTGATCGGAGACGAAATTCCCGGGTTCTTTGAATCGCTGGCTTTCATGCACCGGCGCCGCGACATCGATACGGATGCCGCATGGGCCTTTTTTGACTACTGGGCCCAGCGCTACTGGGCGGCCCTTCAGAGCTTCGTCGGGACGGATAGAGCACGGCACGGGGCCGATGCGTGGGCGGATTTCGAAGGTCTGGTGCGGGTATTTCGCGCTCACAGCGCAACGCATGGCGGCGTCCGCCCGGTGGATGAAGCGGACCTCGAGGATTTCCTGAAGCAGGAGCGCCACGTCGGCGCGTGACTAAGCGAACGGCCGCCCGTAGCGCTCCCGCGAGGCAACCTGGCTGAGCGATTTGCGTTTTTTCTTCCCGCGGCCGCCGGGCGTCACCGGGTAGCCGAACGGCACGATCGCGAGCAGATCATACTCGTCGGGGATCCCGAGGAGCGACTTGGCCGCGCTCATGCCGGCGAAGCCGACCCAGTTGGAGGCGACGCCGTCTGCCCACGCCGTGAGCATCATCGACTGGATGGCCCGGCTGCCGTCGGAGACACCGAACCGGGACGCTTTTTCGATCGCGACCGCGATCGCCATGGGCGCCTGGGCGATGTACGGACCGGTGGGCGACGCCGCACCGAGCTTCGACAGCATCTCACGGTCCTGGACGACGACGAACTGCCAGGGCTGGCCGTTCCGGCTGCTGCCCGTCAGCCGTCCCGCCTCGACGATCCGCGTCACCACGTCCGCCGGCACCGGCTTGTTCTGGTAACTGCGCACCGCGAGGACCGTCCGTACCGCCTCAACTACTTCCATGATCAGCGCCTCCTGCGTGTACGCGATCAGTCTTTCATCGGATGCGTCATGTCTTCCGCCCGCACCCACTGGTCGAATTGTCCGGCGGTGACGTAGCCGAGGGCCAGGGCCGCCTCGCGGAGGCTCGTGTTCTCGTGATGCGCCTTGAGCGCGATCTTGGCGGCCTTCTCGTACCCGATGTGGGGGCTCAGGGCGGTGACCAGCATGAGCGAGTTCTGGACGTGCTCACGAATGCGGGTCTCGTTCGGGGCGATCCCCGCCGCGCAGTGGATCGTGAACGACCGGCAGCCGTCGGCGAGCAGCTCGACCGATTCGAGGACGTTGTGGAGAATTACCGGCTTGTAGACGTTCAGCTGGAAGTTGCCCTGCGAATCGCCGAACGCCACCGCGCAGTCGTTGCCATAGACCTGGACGCAGACCATCGTCAGCGCCTCGGACTGCGTCGGATTGATCTTGCCCGGCATGATCGAGGATCCGGGCTCGTTCTCCGGGATCACGATCTCGCCGAGACCGGCGCGCGGGCCGGACCCGTGCCAGCGCACGTCGTTGGCGATCTTCATCAGCGCCGCCGCGAGCGTGCGGAGCGCGGCGCTGACGTTCAGCATCGCCTCGTGCGAGGAGAGCGCCGCGAACTTGTTCGGCGCCGAGACAAACGGTTTCCCGGTCAGCTCCGCGATCTTGCGCGCCGCGACCTCGCCGAAGCGCTCCGGCGCGTTGATGCCGGTGCCGACCGCCGTGCCGCCGATCGCCAGCTCGTAGACGCCCGGCAGCGCCCGCCGGATCGCCGCCATCGCGTCGTCGAGCTGGGCGACCCAGCCGGAGATCACCTGGCCGAGCGTGATCGGCGTCGCATCTTGGAGATGCGTCCGCCCGATCATCACGACCGAGGCGTAGGCGCGCGCCTTCTCGTCGAGCACGTCGCGAAGCCCGGCGACGGCGGGGAGGAGAACGTCTTCGACCTGCTCGGCCGTTGCGGTGTGCATCGCGGTGGGGAAAGTGTCGTTCGACGACTGGCTGCGATTGACGTCGTCGTTGGGGTGAATCGGCTTCTTCGAGCCGACGGCACCGCCGGCGAGCTGAATCGCGCGGTTGGCGATCACCTCGTTCGCGTTCATGTTCGACTGGGTACCGGAGCCCGTCTGGAACACCACGAGGGGGAACTCGTCGTCGAGGGTGCCGGCGATGACGTCGTCCGCCGCGCGGACGATCAGATCGACCTTCTCGCGCGGCAGCTGGCCGAGCTCGAGGTTGGCGAGGGCACAGCCCTTCTTCAAGAGCCCGAGCGCGCGAATGACCGGGCGGCCCATCCGGAACCGCGCGACGCCGATCGGGAAATTCTCGATGGAACGCTGGGTCTGCGCGCCCCACAGGCGAGAGGCCGGGACGCGCACCTCGCCGAGCGAGTCGGTCTCGATCCGGACGGCGGTGCCGCCGGCGCGCGTCTGCGCCTCGGCCGCCGGGCGTCCTGCCGCCGCTTCTGTCCCGCGCGCGGAACTTCCGCTCATCATGCCGCTCCCTCCCTGGGCCGGTGGGCAAGGTCCGAGCCCATGACGGCCACCAGCACCACGACCGGCGCCACGACCGCCCACATCGACCAGCGTTGTTCCACAAAGCCGCCGATCAGCGCGCCGAGCAGATAGGCGGCCCAGAGCCCCGTCATCAGCGTCCTTCCCCGCGGCCGGGCCTCGGGGTTCCCCGCCGCCGGCACCCGTCGCACCGCTCCGGCGTCGGGCCCGCGCCGGGCGCTCCAGCGGTCCAGGAGGTCGCCCGCGGTATCTGTCGCCAGCGTCGTGAGCGTGCCCGTCACATACGTCGTTGCCACGCGCTGCTCGCCCACCCGCCGGACCGCCGCGCTCTGAATCCCCATCGCGGCCGCGAGCAGTGCGATCAGCCAGTAGACGGCCGGTTCGGCGACCCGGCCGCGCGGTGCGCCGAAGAGGAGCCAGACCGCGACCGCGGCGGCGAGCACGAGGGCTTCGAAACCGAGCCCGGGCGCGATCCGCCGGATTCCCCGCGTCGCCGCGCTGCCGGCCCCGGCGCCGATCACGAACGCGGCCAGCGCGGCGACGTTGTGCGCCGCGTCCGCCCACGCTTCCCGGCCGACGGACAGCCCGAGAAGAATGGTATTCCCTGTCATGTTGGCGGTAAAGAGGCCGAGCATGAGATAGCCGACCGCGTCGAGGCATCCGGCCGCGCCCGCGAGGAGGATCACCAGCCGCCTGCGGGGCGCCGCGGGCCCGCCGCGCGTCGTCGCCATCGCACGGGCCTACTTCGGATCGGCGCGGGCGAGTCCTGGAGGCCGAGCCCGAAGCAGGGGGGCGGCTGCGCCGGAGGTCCCGCGCCGGACGGGGAGAAGGTTCCCCAATGAACGTGCGCTGTGCGCGACTCAACCTCGGGGGGAGGAACGTTATGCGATTTCGCGTTGCCGCGCTTGCACTCGCCGTCGTCCTGGCCGCCGGTCTTGCGGCGGCCGTTCCCGCCGCCGTGCCCGCGCAGACCCGCCTCGTCATGGCCTTTGTGCCGTCCGGCGAAGCGCGGACGATTCTCGACTCGGGCAACCGCGTCGCGCAGCTGCTCGAGATGGCGACCGGCTACAAGTTCGAGCCGTTCGTCGCGACGAGCTACGCGGGTGTGATCGAGGCGATGGGCGCCGGCCGCGCGGACATCGGCTGGTTGAACACCTTCTCCTACGTGATCGCCCACCAAAAGTACGGTGTGGAAGTGCGTCTCGTCACGGTGCGCTTCGGTCTGCCGTACTACCGCGCGGAGATCATCACGCAGTCGACCTCCGGCATCAACGGGCTGCCCGATCTCCGCGGCAAGCGGTTCGCGTTCGTCGATCCGGCGAGCACATCGGGTTATCTGTTCCCGGTGGCGGGCCTCAAGAAGGCCGGATACGACCCACAGAAGTTTTTCGGCCAGACGATCTTCGCCGGCTCACACAACAACGTCGTCCTCGCCGTCTATCAAGGTCGCGTGGACGCCGGATCCGTGTTCGAAGACGCCCGCGGCACCGTGCAGAAGACGCTGCCGGACGTGATGCAGAAGGTCAAGGTCGTGTGGAAATCCGATCCGATTCCGAACGACACGGTGAGCTTCCGCAAAGGTCTACCCGAGGAGGTAAAGGCGAAGGTGACGACCGCGCTGCTGCGATTTTCGCAGACGCCCGCCGGTCTCGACGCGCTCAAGTCGCTCTACGAAATCGAGGCGCTCGCAGACTACAACCTGCTCGTGACCAAGTACAACGTCAAGACAGGGAACCTGGACGCCTTCTTCGACCCGGTGCGGGACGTGCAGCGGTTCGTGGGCCTGAACCCATAAACGCGCGGGCCGCCCAAGGCCGGGCCATGACCGAGCCGTTCGCGGCCACGGCCGCCGCGCGGGGCTTGTGAGTGACCGCCCGCGAGGCGGTGCACACGGGGTAGACGATCGCGTCCTCCGGGTCGAACACCTCAGCAAAGTCTACGAGGACGGCACGCGGGCGCTTTCGGACGTGTCGTTCGAGGTCGCCCGCGGCGAATTTCTTGTCATCATCGGGCTGTCGGGATCCGGCAAGTCGACGCTGCTGCGGTGCATCAACCGCCTCGTCCAGCCGACGTCCGGCCGCGTGGTGGTCGACGGCCGGGACGTAACCGCGGCGTCCCGCGACGAGCTCCGCGAGATCCGGCGCGGCATCGGGATGATCTTTCAGCAGTTCAACCTGGTCCGCCGCGCGTCGGTGTTGACGAACGTGCTCGCCGGGGACCTCGGCTACGTGCCGCCGGCGTGGGCCGTCGTGAACTACTTCCCGCCCGCGGCCGTCGCGCGGGCGATGAGCAACCTCGAGCGCGTGGGCATCGCGGACAAGGCATACGGGCGGGCCTCGGCGCTCTCCGGCGGCCAGCAGCAGCGCGTGGGCATCGCGCGGGCCTTGATGCAGCGACCGCGGCTGATTCTCGCCGACGAGCCGGTCGCGAGCCTCGACCCCGCGCTGTCCCATTCCATCCTTCACTACCTCGAGGACCTGAACCGGAACGACGGCATCACCATCCTGTGCTGCCTTCATTTCTTGAGCCTGGCCCGGCGGTACGGGACGCGCCTCCTCGCGCTCAAGGATGGCCGCATCGTCTTCGAAGGCCGGCCCGGCGACATCGACGACGCGCGCTTCCATGAGATCTACGGCGAACAGGCGGAGGAGGTCGAGATCCGGTGACCCGCTCGGTCCCCGAAGCCCCGGCGCGCGCTCGTCCGGCGCGCGTGCCGGTCCCGTGGTATCGGTCGTGGCGCGCCTACGCGGGCCTCGTGGCCGCCGTGCTCGTCTACGCGTACGGCTGGCACGTGACGCAGATCCGGCTCGGCGAGCTGTGGGGCGGGGCGCGGCTCATCCGTCCGTTCGTGGTCGCGCTTGCGACGCCCGACGTCGTGACGCGCGCGCCGGTGACGCAGCAGGCGAGCGCGCCGTTCTACTACGGCGGGGAGACTCCGCCGCCGCCCCCCGGGGCCGGCGGGCCGGCGCTGGGCCTGTCGCGCGCGTCCGGCGCGATCGGACAGCGTGTGACCGTGCGCGGCGACGGGTTCGGCGCCGGACGCACCGGCACGCTGTGGTGGGAGAATCAGATCGGCCAACGCCAACCGTTGGGCACCTTTCACATCGACGCGCAGGGCCGCTTCGACGCCGCGTTCACGACGCCCGACGTCCAGGGCACGCACAACATGGTCATCGCCGAGGTCATCACCGGGTACGGTCCGTGGCGGCCGAGCCCGACCCTCGGCGTGGTGGGCGGCCGGATGGTCGAGACCGTGTTTCTGGCGCTGATGGGCACCACGATGGGGGTCGTGTTCTCGGTGCCGCTGTCGTTTCTCGGCGCCCGCAACCTGACCGCGCATCTTCCCGCCGGCCGCGCAGTCTACGGCGCGACGCGGCTCGCGTTCAACGTCACGCGGTCGATCGAGGCGCTCGTGCTCGCGATCATCTTCACGGTGTGGGTGGGCCTCGGTCCGTTCGCCGGCGTGCTCGCCCTCGGCGTGCACAGCATGGGCACTCTCGGCAAGCTGTATTCGGAGGCGATCGAGAGCATCGATACCGGGCCGATCGAAGCGATCATGGCGACCGGTGCGACCACGCTGCAGGTCGTGCGCTACGCGGTGGTGCCGCAGATCGTCCCGCAGTTCATCGCCTTCACCATCTACCGCTGGGACGCCAACGTCCGGTTCAGCACGGTGATCGGGTTCGTGGGCGGCGGCGGCATCGGATTCATCCTGCTCCAGTACATCAACCTGCTGCAGTGGCCGCAGGCGGCGACGGCGCTGTGGATGATCGCGATCGTCGTCGGCGTGCTGGACTACGGGAGCGCCGTGGTGCGCGAACGCCTGTTGTGATCGGCGCGCGGAATTCGGCCGGCCCGGCCGTGGTGCTCCGGGCCCGCGGGATCGAAGCGACGGGGTTGGCGCGCGCGTGCTTCACGACCCGTCAGGGCGGGACCGGTGGGGGGCCCTACCGCAGCCTCAACCTATCCTATGCCGTCGGCGACGGCCGGGCCGCGGTCGACCGCAACCGGCGCCTGGCGGCGGCGGCCCTGGGCGCGGATCCGCGCCGGCTGGTCGAAGCGCAACAGGTGCACGGTACCTCGGCCGCGGTGGTGGGGCCCCGCGACGCGGGCCGCGTCGTCGCGGGCGTCGACGCGCTCATGACGGCGTGCCCCGGAGTGTGGCTCGCCGTTCACACGGCGGATTGTGTCCCCGTGCTAGTGCTCGACCCAGGCCGCCCGGCGGTGGCCGCCGTCCACGTGGGGTGGCGCGGGGTGGCGGCCGGAACGGTGCATGCCGCGCTCGCGCCGCTCCGGACCGCGTTTCGGACCGATCTGGCGCGCTGCCTGGTGGCGCTGGGACCCTCAATTGGTTCGTGCTGCTACGAGGTCGACCGTCCGGTCGCCGATGCGATGCGGGCCGCACCGTGGTGGCATCGCGCGGCGCAGGCGGGGGCGCCCGGCAGGTGGTATCTCGATCTTCGCGTCGCCGTCCGGGCCCAACTTGCCGCCGTCGGGGTAGTCCCCGACCACGTCGAGATGACGCCTGGGTGCACGCGCTGCGAACCCGATCTGTACTTCTCGTACCGGCGAGAACGCGCGACCGGACGCATGGCGGCCTGTATCCGGCTGTGCGAGCGAGCCCAAAGGGAATAATTCCGCTTCGTCGAATACAGCGCCCGCCGGGACGCCTCCATGGCCGATCTTGCAGCGAACGTGGCACAAGTGCGCGCGCGCATCGCCGCCGCGGCCGGTCGCAGCGGCCGCCGGGCCGAGGACGTGTTGCTGGTCGCGGTGAGCAAGACCGTCGACGCGGCGCGGGTGCGGGAGGCGGCCGCACTTGGACTCCCGGCGTTTGGGGAAAATCGGGTCCAGGAGGCGCGCGAGAAAGCCGCGGCGGTCCCCGACGTATCCTGGCACCTGATCGGCAGCCTCCAACGGAACAAGGCTAAGGAGGCCGCCCGGCTGTTCACGGTGATCGAGTCCGTCGACTCGGAAGCGCTGGCGGAAGAACTGAGCCGCCGCGCCGAACAGCAGAAGCGGGCCGTCGACGTGCTCGTGCAGGTGAACGTGGCCCGCGAGCCGCAGAAGCACGGCGCGTCGCCGGAGGAGGCGGCGGCGGTGGTACGCCGGACGGCCGCCCTGCCGGGGCTCAGACTGCGCGGGCTGATGACGATCGCGCCCGCGTTTGGCGACCCCGACCAAGCGCGTCCGGTCTTCCGGATGCTCCGCGAGCTACGCGAGAGTATCCGGCGCTCCGCCGGGGTGGCGCTCCCCGAGCTCTCAATGGGAATGACGGACGATTTTGAAGTGGCCATCGAAGAAGGCGCGACCATGGTCCGCATCGGGCGGGCCATCTTTGCTGACCGAGGCCGGACATAGCCGGCCGGACGCACCGGCGATCGCAGCAGCGGACGCCCCACACCGGAGGCGACATATGGGCCGGGTCATGCAACGGATGTGGCATTTTCTGGGCTTCGGCGAGCCGGAGGAGGGAGGAATACCGGCCGAGACCACGCCGCAGCGGGCGCCGATCTTTCGGCTCCACACGCAGCGGTCACTGGAGATCGTGGTGCTCGAGCCGGCGGAGTATGATGAGGCGCAGACCGCGGCGGACTACCTCAAGACCCACCGGCCCATCGTGCTCAACCTCCGGAACGCGCACAAGGATCTCGGCCGCCGCATGGTCGATTTTCTGAGCGGAGTCGCGTATGCGATGGACGGACACACGCATCGGGTCGGAGACGAGATCTTCCTCTTTACCCCGGCGCACGTGTCCATCACCGCGGAGCATCTGCGCGAGGAGGCGGGGCCTTCGGGGCTGTTCCCGGTTGAGTGACGGCGCGTTTCGCTATACTGGGAAGCGCCGGCACCGTCTGACGTCCAGATCTGGAGACCGCGCGGGATGAGTACGGAGGTCCCCCTGTGGTGGGATGACGGGGCGCTGTGTCTGATCGACCAGACCGCCCTGCCGAACGATCTTCGGACGCGGCGCTGCACAGGCTGGGAAGAGGTCGCCGAGGCGATCCGCACTCTCCAAGTTCGCGGCGCGCCCGCGCTCGGCGTGGCCGCGGCGTACGGTCTCGCGCTCGCCGCCCGGGCGACGTCGGGACCGCGCGACAACCGGCTTCGCCAGCTGCGCGCGGCCGCGGCGGGGCTTCGCGCGACCCGGCCGACCGCCGTTAACTTGTCGTGGGGGCTGGACCGGCTGCTCGCCGTCGCCGCCGCGACGCCCGAGGCGGAACGCATCCCCGGGCGCCTGCTCGAGGAGGCGCACGCGGTCGCCGCGGAGGACTTCGAGACCAACCGGCGCCTGGGCGCCCACGGCGCCGCGCTCTTCCCGGACGGCGCCTCCATCCTCACATACTGCAACACCGGCATGCTCGCGACCGGCGGCTGGGGCACGGCGTTCGGCGTGCTCCGCAGCGCACACGAGGCGGGGCGGCACATTCGCGTTATCGCCTGCGAGACCCGGCCGGTGCTGCAGGGCGCGCGCCTCACCGCCTGGGAGCTCGTACTCCGCGGCATTCCGGCCACCCTCATCACGGATAATGCCGCGGCGGCGTTGATGCGCGCCGGCGAGGTAAACGCGGTCATCGTCGGCGCCGACCGCATCGCCGCCAACGGCGATACCGCGAACAAAGTCGGCACGTACGCGCTCGCGGTCCTTGCCCATGCCCACGGCCTGCCGTTCTACGTGGCCGCGCCGTTGTCGACCGTCGATCTTGCGACCCCGGAGGGTACTGTGATCCCGATCGAAGAGCGTTCCCCGGACGAAGTGACGATGCTGGGCGGCAGGCGGGTCGCCGCCGCCGGCATCGCGGTGCGGAATCCGGCGTTCGACGTAACGCCGCACCGGTTGATCACCGCGATCGTCACCGAAGCCGGAGTATTGCGGCCGCCGTACACGGTCACGTTGCGCGAAACGCGCGAGGGCGCGGCCGCGGGGGCGGCGAGATGAAACGGCCGCTCCGCCGCAAGTCGCTCGTCGTCGCCGCGCTCGCGGTCTGGACCGCGATCATGGTCAGGCAGATCGCCGCGCACGATGCGACGTGGCTGTCCGCGGTTTTCTTCGCGACCGGGCTGTACGGCACGATGCTGATGGCGATCGCCGTGTGGCCGCGCCGCCGAGGGACGGAGGCGTCGCTCCCCACGGGGACGTTCCGTCCGTTTGTGAGCATCGTGGTGCCGGCGCGGAACGAAGAGCACGTGATCGCCGATACCGTGCGCTGTCTGTGCGCGCTGGACTACCGGGACGATTTCGGCGCGCGGGCGTTCGAGGTCATCGTCGTCGACCACCGCTCGACGGACCGGACGGGGCAGCTGCTCGAGACGCTGCGCCGGGAGCTTGCCTTCGCGGTGGTGCGGCCGTCGGTCGAGGACGGCGTCGGCAAGGCGGTCGCCCTCAACGTCGGCCTGGCGGCCGCGCGCGGTGAGGCGATCTGCGTCTTCGACGCCGACGCGCGGGTGGCGCCCGACTTCCTCGCGCGGCTCGTGCCGCACTTGGCACGCCCGGGCGTCGCCGGGGTCCAGGCGCGCAAGCTCGTGTACGACGGCGGCGGCAATCTGCTCGTCCGCGCCCAGGATGACGACTACTTCGTGTTCCAGACGCTCACCCAGCGCGCCCGCCACCGCCTGGGCGGGGCCGTGATCCTGACCGGGAACGGGCTCGTGACGCGCCGCGACGCGCTCGAGGCGGTCGGCGGCTGGAATGAAGACGCCCTCACCGAGGACATCGACCTTTCGGTGCGTTACGCGCTGCGCGGGTGGACGGTGCACTACTGCGAAGACGTGGTGGTCTGGGAGGAGGCCGTCTCGACGTGGCGCGCGCTCATCCAGCAGCGCACGCGCTGGTCGGAAGGTTCGCTGGGATGTCTGTTTGAGTACGCGGGAGCGATGCTGCGGGCGCCGGTGCCGTGGCGGAAGCGAATCGACTTTCTGGTGTTTCTCTCGGGTTCGCTCGTTCTGGCCATGGGAATGGTGGCGAGTTACATTTTTATCGCGGAGGACTGGCTGATCGGTTTCGCCTCGCACCGGCTGACGGTGCTGGACGCCGTGCCGGTCGCCCAGCATCAGCCGTGGTACGCGTACTACTGGATCGTGGTCATGCTCTCGACCGCGGTCGGGATCGCGGTGGAGCGGATGCGGCCGCCGCTCGAGGTGCTTCTTGCCTCGACCCGCTACATGCTGTTCGCGACGCACCAGATCGTCACGCTGCCGCTGGCCATGTACCGTTTCGTCCGCAGCGTCTTCACCGGACGGATCGAGTGGATGAAGACCCACCACCGGGGGCTCGGCCTGCCGTCGTTTGCCGGGCCCCGGCTGCCGGCCGGGGAGCGGGGAGCAAAGGAGCCCGTGGCCGCGACATCGCCGCCGTAGGGCTTAATTGACGCTCCCGCGGGCCTGTGCTAGAATCCGCGGGAACGCGATGACGGGGGACCGCCGCCGCGCGGCCCGAAAAGCGAGCCGGAGTACCCGTTTGCGCCGGCACCTCGCGGGCGCCGTTGACGAGCCCGCCGCCCGGGCCAACGCGGAACGGGTAACGGTGAAAGCCGGTGCGGAGCCGGCGGCAGCGATCGCCTCCCGAGGTGCGGGGCCCAGGGACAACCTCCCGAGGTTTCGCCGGTATCCTCCGATATCAGGATTCGGACCGGGTGCTTCGGCCACAGCATAGCCGCGCGCCGGTTTCGAACGAGTGCCGGGACTTGCGGTATGCGTGAGCCCGGAACGAGGGTGGTACCACGGCGACCCCGTCCCTTGCCGGACGGGGTTTTGTGATTTCAAAGGAGTGAAATCGATGGCGTTTCGGCCTGTCGATCCGCGCGCGAACTTTCCGGCGCAGGAGCGGGAACTTCTGGAGTGGTGGACCCGCGAGGGCGTGATCGGCCGCTACATCGCGAAGAATCGCGATGCGACCGAGCGCTGGTCCTTTCTCGACGGACCCATCACCGCCAACAACCCGATGGGCGTGCACCACGCCTGGGGTCGAACGTACAAGGACCTGTTCTGCCGGTACCACACGATGCTCGGCCACCGGCAGCGCTACCAGAACGGCTTCGACTGCCAGGGCCTGTGGGTCGAGGTGGAGGTCGAGAAGGAGCTCGGTTTCAAGAGCAAGCGCGACATCGAGCAGTACGGGATCGCGGAGTTCGTCGAACGCTGCAAGGCCCGCGTGCTCCGGTTCGCCGGCGTGCAGACGCAGCAGTCCATCCGGCTCGGCTACTGGATGGACTGGAACAACTCGTACTACACGATGTCCGACGAGAACAACTACTCGATCTGGTTGTTCCTGAAGCGGTGCTGGGAGCGCGGTCTCGTTTACAAGGGCCACGACGTGATGCCGTGGTGCCCACGGTGCAGCACCGGCATCTCCGAGCACGAGATCGTCACGGAGGGCTACCAGGAGGTCACGCACCTCAGTCTCACGGTGCGCCTGCCGGTCGCGGGGCGAACCGGCGAATACCTGCTGGTCTGGACGACCACGCCGTGGACGCTCACCAGCAACGTCGCGGTCGCGGTGAACCCCGACCTCACGTACGTCCAGGTGAAGGAACGCGGCGGGACGAGCTACTACGTCGCGAAGGACCGCCTCGAGGCGACGACCGCCGGCCGGGCGAAGGTGACGGTCGTCCGGGAGCTTCCGGGACGGGAGCTCGTGGGGTGGACCTACGAGGGGCCGTTTGACGGTCTCCCCGCGCAGCAGGGCATCACCCACCGCGTCATCCCCTGGACGGACGTGAGCGCGGCCGAAGGCACCGGGCTCGTCCACATCGCCCCGGGCGCCGGCGCCGAGGACTTCGCGCTCGGCAAGGAGCACGGCCTCGACGTGCTCGCCCCGATCGACGAGTTCGGGATCTTCACCGAGTCGTTCGGGCGCCTGAGCGGCCGGCACGTCTACGAGGTCGCTTCGCCGATCAAGGACGATCTCGAGCAGCGCGGCCTCCTGTATCGGGCCGACGAGTACACGCACCGCTATCCGATGTGCTGGCGGTGCGGCAGCGAGCTCGTCTTCCGGCTCGTCGACGAGTGGTTCATCGCCATGGACTCGCTGCGCGAGCCGATGATGGCGGTGACCCGCCGGATCACCTGGATCCCGGAGTTCGGGCTCGAGCGCGAGCTCGACTGGCTCCGCAACATGCACGACTGGATGATCAGCAAGAAGCGGTACTGGGGCCTGGCCCTGCCGATCTACGAATGCCGGGCGTGCGGGACCTTCGAGGTGATCGGCAGCGAGCACGAGTTGCGCGTGCGCGCCGTCGAGGGGTGGGACGCGTTCGAGGGCCATACTCCGCACCGGCCGTGGATCGACGCGGTCAAGATCCGCTGCGGGAAGTGCGGCGCCGTCGTGTCGCGCGTTCAGGACGTCGGCAACCCGTGGCTCGACGCGGGCATCGTGCCGTTCTCGACGATGTTCTACCGGCAAGACCCGGCGAAGTGGCGGGAGTGGTTTCCCGCCGATTTCATCACCGAGGCGTTCCCCGGACAGTACCGCAACTGGTTCTACTCGATGCTGGTCATGAGTACCGTCCTCGAGGACCGGCCGCCGTTCCTCACCTGCCTCGGCCACGCGATGGTGCGGGACGAGACCGGCCGCGAGATGCACAAGTCCTGGGGCAACATGATCGAGTTCAACGACGCGGCGGAGCGGATGGGCGCGGACGTGATCCGCTGGCTCTACGCCATCCAGAACCCGGCGCAGAACGTGAACTTCGGGTACGGCCCCGGCGACGAGGTGCGGCGGCGCTTCATCCTGCCGCTGTGGAACGTCTACGCGTTCTTCGTCACCTACGCGAACCTCGACGGCTGGACGCCCGGGCACAGGGCCGGCTCGCCGTCGCTGCTGGATCGCTGGATTTTGTCGCGCCTCGCGGACGTGGTCGGCACCGTCCGGAGCCGGCTCGACGTCTACGACGTGGCGGGCGCCGCGCGGCCCATCGAGCGGTTCGTGGACGATCTGTCGCTGTGGTACGTGCGCCGGGGCCGCCGCCGGTACTGGAAGTCGGAGGCGGACGCCGACAAGCAGGCCGCGTACGAGACGCTCTACGAGGTGCTCGTGACGCTGTCGCGCGTGCTCGCGCCGTTCGTGCCGTTCCTCAGCGAAGCCCTGCATCAGAACCTCGTCCGCGCCGTCGACGCCGCCGCTCCGGCGAGCGTGCATCTGTGCGCGATGCCCGTCCCCGACGAGCCGGCGCTCGACGCGGGGCTCGAGCAGGCGATGGAGCAGACGCGGCATTTCGTCTATCTCGGCCGCGCGGCGCGCAACGAGGCGAAGCTCAAGGTCCGCCAGCCCTTGGCCTCGGCGACGCTGCTCGACCGGTCCAAGACCGTCGCGGGCCGCGCCGAGCTGATCGAACTGTTGAAGGACGAGCTGAACGTCCGCGAGGTGCGGTTCGCGACGTCGCTCGGCGAGCTCGGCCGGCTGGAGGTGCGCCCGCGCTTCGACCTGCTGGGCCCCAAATTCGGCGGGCGCATCACCGCGGTCGCCGAGGCCCTCCGCGCCCAGGGCCAGGCGCTGGTCGAGCAGACGCCGGAGGGCGAGCCGTACCGCGTGCGCACGGCGGACGGCGCGGAGATCGTGCTGGAGCGCGCCGAGGTCGACGTGCGGATGCGCTGGCGCGACGGCGCCGCGGGCGCCGGCGAGGGCACCGCCTGGGTGGTGCTCGATACGAAGGTGACCGAGGATCTCGTTCTCGAGGGCCTCGCCCGCGAGCTCGTCCACCAGGTGCAGCAGATGCGCAAGGAAGCCGGGCTCGAGATCTCTGACCGGATCACCCTGTACTACGAGGGGGATGACCGCCTGCCGCGGCTGCTGCGGGCGCACGGCGAGACGATCTTGCGCGAGGTCCTGGCGGTGTCCGCGGTGCAGGGCATGCCGGCGGGCGGCGCCCACGCCAAGGCCGTGCGGCTGGATTCGCAGACCGTGACCCTAGGAATCGCCAGGGAGGCGGGCGCGGCCGGCACGCGGAGGGGACCGGCGTGAGCGGCCGGCGGCGCACGATCGGCGTGATCGGGGGCATGGGGCCGCTCGCCACGGCGGACTTCTACATGCGGTTCGTGCGCGCGACGCCGGCGGCGAAGGACCAGGACCACCTCCACGTGCTGATCGACAGCAACACCGGCATCCCCGACCGGACCGCCGCCATCGAGGGCCGCGGACCCGACCCGACCCCGGCGTTGGTCGAAACGGCGCGGCGGCTCGTCGCGGCCGGGGCGGAGGTGCTCGCGATCCCGTGCAACTCCGCGCACGCCTTCATTGATGAGATCCGGCGCGCGGTACCCGGCGTTCCGGTGCTGGATATTATGGAAGAGGTGGCGTCGAGCGCGGCTGCGCTGCGACCGCCGCCGGCGGCGGCGGGGTTGCTCGCGACGTCCGGAACCGTCCGGCAGCGCCTGTATCAGGCGGCCCTGGACCGCCGCGGCATCGGGGTGATGGCCCCCGACGCCGAGGGGCAGCGGGTGGTCTCGGAGGCGATCGCGTCGGTGAAGGCCGGCGACACCGGTCCGGAGGTGCGTGCGCGCGTCCGCGGTGTCGCGGACGCGCTCGTTCGAGCGGGCGCCGGGGTAGTCGTGTTGGGCTGCACCGAGGTGCCGTTGATCCTCGGCTCCGGCGACGTGGCCGTGCCCGTGTTGGACGGCACCGAGATCTTGGCGCGGGCCGCGGTTCGCGAGGGTTTGGGGGAATATCACTCAGATCGAGAGCGTTCGCAAGGGAGTATCGGGGCGTCGATCGGCCCCGCGAGGAGGCACTGAATGGCCCCAGGTCGTTCCTCTAAAAAGCCCCGTGCCGCCGGCGTCCGCGCCGGCCGACCCGCGGCCGGCAATCGTGTAATCAAAGCCGCGGAGCCTCGCACCGCGGCATCCCGGAGCGCGGTGAAGGTGCCGAAGGTCCCGGCCGCCCGCCCGATCGCGACGAAGAACGGCGCCCGAGGGGCGCGAGCCACCGCCCGCCCGGCGGCGCCGCCCGAACAGCAGCCGAAGCCGGTGGTGCGTGCGCGCGGTCTGTCGGGTCCCCGGCTGGAGCCGTATATGCGCCGGTTGATGGACGAGCGCCGCCGTCTCCGGCAGGAGCTGGCGGAGATGGAGCAGCACCAGGTGAAGACCGAAGAAAAGCCCGTCGCGGACGTCTCGGGCAGCTACGATGACGATCTCGTCGACGTGGCCACCGAGACCTTCGAGCGGGAAAAGGGCATGGCGCTCGAGAGCAGCGTCCAGGGCATGCTTCAGATGGTGGAAGACGCGCTACGGCGCGGCCGCAGCGGGACGTATGGCGTGTGCGACGGATGCGGGCGCCTGATCGACGCCAACCGGCTCCGGGCGATTCCGTACGCGCGTCTGTGCATCAAATGTAAGGAGCGCGAAGAGCGGCTGCGCAGCGCGATGCGCTGAGCAGCCGGCACCCCCAGGACCCGCGGCGCGAGCCGAAGATGCGCCGGGGCGCGGCGGGGGGGCCGGGGGCAGGGTGGGTGGCCGGCGCCGCCGCGTTCGCGGCGGCGTGCGGCGGATCGCTCGCCGCGGACGCCGCGGCGCAGTCGTCGCTGACGCCGGGCGCCGAGCGGGTCCTCGTGCCGGGCGTGCTCTCGCTCACGCTTGTATATAACACCGGCATCGCCTTCAGCCTGCTGCGTGGCCTGCCGCCGGCGACGATCGTCGCGCTCGCCTTGACCGTCCTCGCCGTCGCCCTCTACAATAGGGACGCGTGGCCACGGACCACCGCGGTCCGATGGGGGCTCGGGCTGGTGCTCGGCGGCGCGGCCGCCAACGTTGTCGAGCGGTTGCGCTTCGGGTACGTCATCGATTACCTCGACGTTCATGTGTGGCCGGTGTTCAACCTGGCGGACTCCGCCATTGTCCTGGGGGCCGGGCTGCTGATCTTGGCATTGCTCCGCGACAGAGGGGGTGAAGGATGAAGCCCGTGCTCTTCCAGATCGGGCCGTTTCCCGTATCGTCCTTCGGCGTATTCCTGCTGGTCGCGTTCGTTGCGGGCATCTTGCTGCTGCGAACGCGGACGTCGAAGTGGGGGTGGGACGGCGGCGAGGTGCTGGACCTCAGCCTCTACTCGATCATCGGCGGCGTGATCGGCGCGCGCATCGGCTACGTCCTCGTCAACTTACGCGATTTTGCCGCGGATTGGGCGCGGGTTCTTACGATCTGGCGCGACGCGGGACTCACCTTCTACGGGGCGTTGGCCGGTGGGGCGATCGTCGCCTGGCTGTACAGCCGGCGTCGCGGGTGGAGCTGTGGCTGGCTCGCGGACGCCGCCGCGCCGGCCCTTGCGCTCGGCTACGCGATCGCGATGCTCGGGACCTTGATGTACGGCCTGAACTACGGGCGCGCCGCGTCCGTGCCGTGGGCGGTGACGCTCTTTGGCGAGCCGCGGCATCCCACACAGCTGTACCTGATGCTCGCCGCGGTCATCATCCTCGCGATCGTCCAGCCGGCGGTGAACCGTCCGCACGCTCCCGGCCGCGTCTTCTGGGAGTTCCTCGCCCTCTACGGGCTCGCCCGCGCGATCGTTGAAGTCTTCATGGACAGCCCGCGGGTGGTCGGTCCCCTGACGCTCGCGCAGGCGCTCAGCATCGTCGCCGCCGTGCTGTCGTTCTCCATCTGGTTCTCGCTCCGCGGCCGCGCGGCGGAGACGGGCCCGGCGGCGGTGCCGGGCGCCGGCTCGACATCCGATGTCGGGGACCTGGGCGGCGGCCCGCCGCAGTCCGAGCCTGGTGAGCCGCGGGCCTAACGAGGATTCCGCGCTTCACCGGTTCGACGTCGCGGTCGCGGACGAGGGTCGGCGGCTCGACGTGGTGATCGCCGGGCACGTACCGACGCTGTCGCGCTCACGCATCGCGCACCTCGCGTCCGAGGGGCGCGTGCGCGTGGACGGGCGCGTGCGGAAGGCGGCGTTCCGGGTTCGGCCGGGGCAGGCGGTGGAGGTCGCCGTACCGCCTCCGGCGCCCTCCGAGCTGCGGCCTGAAGCGATCCCGCTCGAGATCGTGCTCGAAGACGCCGCCCTCCTCGTGGTGAACAAGCCGGCCGGGCTCACCGTGCATCCCGCGCCCGGCCATCCGTCGGGCACGCTCGTCAACGCGCTGTTGTCCGTGGTGCCCGACCTCGCGGGCATCGGCGGCACCCTCCGCCCGGGCATCGTCCACCGTCTGGACAAAGACACTTCTGGGCTGCTCGTCGTGGCGAAGTCGGATGACGCGCACCGCGCCCTCGCCGCGCAGTTCAAGGCACATACGGCGCAGCGCACCTACCTCGCCGTCGTACGCGGGCGGATGCCGCGTGACGAGGGGACGGTCACGGCCCCGCTCGGCCGGCATCCGGTCCAACGTCAACGGTTCGCGGTCGTGGCCCGCGGACGGGCGGCGGTGACCCACTACACGGTACTGGAGCGTTTTCGCGGTGCGACGCTCGTCGCGTGCCGGCTCGAGACCGGACGGACGCATCAGATCAGGGTGCACCTCGCCTACGCGGGACACCCGCTCATCGGGGATCCGGTGTACAGTCGGGCGCGCGCTCCCGAGATCGCGCGCCAGGCGCTGCACGCCGCGCGGCTGGAGTTTACGCATCCTCGGACCGGCCGGCGCGTGACGTGTACCGCGCCGCTGCCGGACGACATCGCGCGCCTGCTTGCGCGGCTGCGCGGAGAGGCGGGGGACGCTCCCGCCGGACGCGAAGCCTAGGCTCGTGGAGTCGAGCGGCGTGGAGCGGCGGGAGAAGGCCCGGGTGATGGATCAGGAGACGATCCGGCGCACCATCACGCGCATGGCCCACGAGATCGTCGAACGCAACAAGGGGGCGGCGGCGCTGTGCCTCGTGGGGATCCAGCGGCGCGGAGTCTACCTCGCCGAGCGGCTGGCCGCCGCGATCGCCGCGGCGGAGGGCGCCGGGATTCCGGTCGGCGCCCTTGACGTCACCGCGTACCGCGACGACCGCGCCTCCCGTCCGGAAGGACCCGCCGCCGAGACGCGGTTGTCCTTTCCCGTGGCCGGACGCCCTATCGTCCTTGTCGACGACGTGCTCTACACCGGCCGTACGGTGCGGGCGGCGATCGCCGCGCTGATCGATCGCGGCCGCCCCTCCGGGATTCAGCTGGCGGTGCTGGTCGATCGCGGCCACCGCGAGCTGCCGATCCGCCCCGACTACGTCGGCAAAAACCTGCCGACGTCGTCGCGCGAGCAGGTCGCCGTCCGCCTCCGCGAGATCGATGGCACCGACGAGGTCGTGATCGAAGAGCCGGTCTGACGGGTCGAGCGAAAGCCCCGAGTCTTCCGCGACTTTCCGCCGATCCCGGACGGGTTACGGCTGTGGGACGGGAAGCGCCGGCCTGACCCGCAGCGTCCGCTCGCCCTCGTAGATCACGGCGCCCGGCGCGGCGCCGCGCGCCTTGTGCACCTGCCGGCGCGGCACCACGTCGACGGCGACCTGCTGCGCCTGCCGCCCCTCGCTGTAGTAGGCGGCGACCTGTGCCGCGGCCGCCACCGCGGCCTCCGTCGGCTCCCCGGGCGCCTTGAGCACGACGTGCGCGCCGGGAACCGCGCGCACGTGAAACCATATCGTCCGGCCCGGCCACGTGAAACGTCACCCGGTCGTTTT